>JBDNJA010000133.1:0-5980 GCA_041688005.1 Gammaproteobacteria bacterium | reverse complement strand
TAATGTCTCACTGACTGACATTAGCATTATCATCCTGATTACGATTGTCGCAGTTGTTGGGGTCAAAGTAGCCTATGCATTTGCATCCCATCAAGCCAGCGCATTACTCAAGGATACGTCAGCGAAAATAATGCTTAACCGATTGGCTGGCAGCGCTATGTTGGTAGCCGGCTGTTACTTGATTGTTACCAGTAGCTACCACTCTTTTTGGTAGCGCTGTTCGATCATTTTCTGAGCCTCGATAACGGGCATCTTTAAAAATGCCCTACTGTTAAACAGGCGTCGAGGTGGCTATTGCCTTTCGAGTCAGGCAACAGCCGTATTATGTCGATTGTTTGACCAGTACTGATCAAACAATGATGGTATACCACTCCCAAGTCACCCTGCCCCTCTAAGGAAAAGTCCTTCTGAGAATAGAAGCTTATCTACCAGGCACCTCTAAAAGTCATAAATCTACTGCAATGCCGAACGGCGGGTCACTGGTCCGTCATCGCTGAGACAGATTTCGGTCAAACCACGATCGGTGTGATTCATCCGCCATGACAACATTTTTTGTGCGTATTCCAGCACCAGTGATTGATAATCGGCTCTGTCAGCCAGGTTAATAAACTCATCTGGATCTTCTTGCAAGTCAAAAAATAATGGTGGCAAGGCTGTGAAGTGAACGTATTTATAGCGTTTGTCTCGGATCACGCTGAGGCCACATTGATGGGCGGTGAGGCCTAGCTGTCGCTCGACCGAATCATCTTCCACTGATCGAAAATCATACTCCCAGTGTACCTGCTTGCGCCATGACTCTGGCTCGACCCCACTTTGCAATATCGGCAACAATGAATGGCCATCGCATTGTGATGGGATGTCACGGCCCAGCCAATCTAGCATGGTTGGCATGATATCGACGTTTTCAGTGAATGCCTCGATCTGCTTGCCTCGGCTTGCATCAGCATTGGCCCTAGGATCTCGAATAATAAGCGGGATATGATAAGACTGATCAAAATATCCTAGCTTACTGGTTAACCAGTGATCACCCATTTGTTCGCCGTGATCAGAGGTTAATATAATCATTGTCGAATCCCATTCTCCACTTGTTTTCAATTGCTCAATAAGCCGACCCAAGTTGTCGTCTACCTCGCTCATCAAACCATAGTAGTGGGCTTTCGCCTGTTGTATTTCTTTCACCGATTCGGGTGCACCATAATTCGATTGATCGATACAGTATTTAAGAAACGGGTGTTGCTGCCCTTCCTCATTCGCACTGTCACAGCGGACCGGAGGAGTCTGTTGAGCAGGATCGCAAAACTCGTGATAGGGCGCCGGTGCGACGAAAGGTGGATGAGGACGTAACAGCGACAAGTGGGTTACCCAGGGTTGTCGTTGACCATCGATCCACTCGATACACTTGTTTACCATGTAGTGGGTTTCGTGATCCTCTGTTTTAATATTCAATGGTAACAAACTATCGCCACCATCTTTCCAGTCTATCCCTTCTACCGCATTGCCGTATAAACTCCACAAACTCTCGGGGATTTCATAGCCTTTGGTGATTAACGATTGGACCCAGTCCATCGAAACTTCTTCTTTGTAGGGTGTGTAGCTGCCGATGCCAGGCAATGGCTCGCAATACTGAGTCAGTTTTGGATCTTTTGGATCGAGTCCGCGCGGGTCGGGCGCGGTATCGGTGTAACCAAATAACGAGGGGGAATATCCTGCCTTTCGCACTTCCAGTGCCCAGTTATTCAAGCGGTTATCGACTGGCGTGCCATTGCTAACACATCGATGATTGTGCAGATACATGCCGGTATGAATCGAGGTACGGCTCGGTGCACAGGGCGTTGCCTGAGCAAAGTGCTGTTTGAATAAAACGCCTTCTTTGGCGAGGGCATCCAAATTTGGTGTTTTCACAACGGGATGATCTAAGGCAGACAAACATTCGCCACGCCATTGGTCGACTGTAATAAAAAGAATATTCATAAAGGCACTATAGTTTTGGTTGGGACATGTGGGGTTAGAAATATAAGCATCCGCTTAGAAAAATCCAACAAAAACAATTGATCGCAGCTATCGACCAATTCAATCGAGTGAGAGAACAAGGTCTAGCATTTGTTGAGCATGTCCTTTCGCTTTAACCTTGTAATTAACTTCGACCAAAATCCCTTTTTTATCAATCACAAATGTCGATCGTGCGATACCCATGTATTTCTTACCCATAAATTGACGCTCACCCCAAACACCATATTTTTCGCAAACCTCACCCGAGGTATCGGCCAGTAATTCGACTTTAAGGTCGTGCTTGGCAATAAATTTCAAATGCTTTTCGCAGCCATCTTTGCTCACGCCTAACACGACTGTGTCGGCAGCGGCAAATTCGGCAACAAGCGCCGTAAATTCATTGGCCTCAACCGTACAACCCGGCGTGTCGTCCTTCGGGTAAAAATAAAGCACGACATGATGGGCCCCCTTAAATTGAGACAAGCTAACTGTTTTATCGTCCTGATTGGTCGTCGTAAAGTCTGGTGCCGTTTGATTAATTTCTAACATGGGAAATCCTTAATTTTAGTTAAAAGTAGCTCGCTTTTTGTATAGCAAGTTAGACTTCAATATTGACCCAGTAATGATATCGTTTGCATTCATTGAAGGCTAGGAGTCTGTCGACCTTAGGTGATCGTAGTGAGGAAAAGTCATTCTGAGTCGATTTTTTTGATCGAATGAGTTGAATAGCGATTCTATTCAACGAATAGATCGGGGAATCTGGTCAAAATGACTTCTTCGTACAACTGGTGCAACAGGTAGAACAACGCAGGAGCGGTTACCGAGTAGATTAATCTTAAGTCCGACGGACTCCTGATTTGACTCGTCTAGGTAACTCAGTAACATGGATTTCTTTATTTACGCTTATGGTAACGACCATGTCGCACAATAAAGTACTCATACCGCTCACTCAATCTGTACTGAGCCAGGAAATTTTCCCGCATATCGAAAAGTTCTTCTCGGCGAGCAACAATGATCTAACCCTGTTTTTTATCACTAAACCGCCCACCGGTGCTGGCTTTGGCAGGGTTGATGGCGTCACTGATTATGTTCAGATGCCTGGTGATGGCTCGGTAAAACCATCACTTCATCCGATTTATGCGACCCAGCAACAAGACAGCATCAAAGCTCATGTTGAAGCAGAATTGATACCCGTCACTAACCGTCTCAAGGATGCGGGATACAACGTCTCGTTGGTAGTGAGTTTCGATAAAAACCCATTGGATGCCATATTGAAAGTAATTAAGCGGAATAAAATTGACTTAATTGCTATGTCGACCAAAGCACGCGTAGGGGTCACTCGATTCTTTTTTAACGATATTGCCAATCAGTTATCTCAAAAATCAAACATCCCGGTATTGATAACGCACCCTGCCGGAGAGTAAGGTTTATTAGTTAGAGTGAAGGAATCGGCCATTTTTTAAAAATTTGGTTGTTTGGTCGATAACCTCTCTGCGCTGCATCATAAATGTATGGGTATAGGGCAGCACGATATAATCGGTCATACCATCCAGTCTGGCGCTCTTGGTTGATACTTTTCCATCATTCTCTGTGCCGATTAAGGCCGACGCTAAAACGTTGAGGCTTTTATTACCAGCGATGATACCCACTTCATAATCCACCGCCGGTAGCGAATTGGGCAGACTGGATTCAGCCGTGCCCAGTTGATTGCCAGCCGGTCCATTGATGAGTCGAAATAACTCGAGACCCGACAATCGATCCACCAGCTCACTACCGGCATTAGGCGGTGCTAACATAACCACCCGACCCAGGCTTCCGAGCGTGTGCTGGGGTAGATAATAGCGCGTTAAAATAGCGCCCATAGAATGCGTGACAAAGTGAATTCGACTGGGGTTATAGGTCTTTTCACAATATGCTATCGCCTGACTGATAAAAGTTTCGGAAAGCAATTGGATTGGTTGTGACCGTGATGGGTAATTGCAGTTATAGGTTTTGTATCCCAAATTTTGCAAAGCAGCTTCAATTTTATGCATGGACCGATTGGTGCGGGCCAGACCGTGCAATAAAATGACCGCTTCGGTCGATAATGAGGATGTTCGGGTGTTCAAGCTAGCAGTTTCCTGAGATTATCAAAACATCTGATGTGGCAATTATAGTCTGAATAGAGACAATAGTTTCAATGTGAGTGTTGCGGCATTAGGTTGATGCCGAGTTAAACGCTCGTGCGCTTTGAGATAACTTAAACCCGCTGTCGATCCTCTGAATAATGTTAATCATTGTCAGTAGAATTCGCAGTCTTCCATTATTGAGGAGAAGTTCGATGAATAAATTTTCCTACCTGACTGTATTACTACTGTCAGTTGTTAGCCTACAGCTTTTTTCCATAAAAGAAGCTTCAGCCGAAAAAGCGATTCTCGCTGGTGGTTGTTTTTGGTGCATGGAATCTGACTTCGAAAAACTCGACGGTGTGAGTGAAGTAGTGTCTGGCTTTACCGGCGGCAAAATACCCAACCCAACCTATCGTGGAAACCACGAAGGTCACTACGAAGCCGTTGAAATTACCTACGACCCTGCCGTTGTCGACTACCAGGACATTCTCGATCACTACTGGGTCAATATCGATCCTTTTGATGCCAGCGGACAATTTTGCGATAAAGGTAGTAGTTATTTAAGTGCTGTGTTTGTTGCCAACAAACAGGAAAAATTACTAGCCGAAAAGTCGAAACAGAAGGTAATTGAAATGTTCCCTGGAGAAACTGTCGTAACCCCCATACTCAACACGTCGACGTTTTACCCCATTAAAGGCGCCGAAAGCCACCATCAGGATTTTTATAAACATAATCCTATTCGCTACAAAGCTTACCGTTGGGGCTGTGGACGCGATAAGCGTTTGAAAACTATCTGGGGTGATCTGGCTACTGTTCACTAACAATCTAAAGTCGACTTCATATCGAAGGCAGGGTTTAATCGTCGGTAGGATGTCGTGCTTGCTTGAGTAGCGGCGTAATAAATACAAAGCAGGCTATCAGGAACAGCGTACCGCCAATCAAACTTGGCCAGTCGCCCGATCGAAGACTCGACGCAATAAAGAATACGGCAGAAAGGATAAATAATATCCATCCCCATAATTCGTAGTAATAGGATTCCGGTCTAACTTGCTTCATATCGCATTCCTGTGGATTGCTAAAGGAGTAAATTGCATAATTCCCCGAGGTTAAAGTTGACCATCGATGAAAAGCCGTCACTACAGACCGATTAGTATAAAGCTCGAAAAAACTTTTTTGGGCAGCCTATACTCAACCACCCAATCGAATCTACCGTGACAAAAAACAGACTCTATCCCTATGCACAAAACTTTCCAATGCCAATTAATAGGTACCGGCACTGCCGGGCTTAGTTTCATCATTGCATTAATCAATAAAATCAAGCAAGCACCCGTCGACGAACAGTCCAAACTTCAGGCGCTATTCGATTCTCTCATCGCTATTGAAGGCAGCACTAAAGCTGGCGGCGTATTGGATAGCTACCAGATAAATGCCAATACCGATGCTGACGAAATTGTCAGTTGCTTACTCGATGGAACGCCCTTCACCGCTTTACGCAACCATTATTTACAACAACCCGAAACGCAGCAACCATTAATACCGCTACCCAAAGTGGGTGAATTAATGCTGAGTCCAATCGCCAACATCATTACCTCGTTGTTAGGCAATAGATTGCTGCTCGATACAAAGGTGAAGCGCATTGAAATAAGCAAAGGTGAATTCGAAAGTTACGATAACAGTGACCAGTTAATCGCACGCAGTAAAAAAATGGTGCTTTGCTGTGGGGGGCGGGAATCGTTATTAAGCGAACTTTTACCCTGGCAACAAAAGACCGTAATGACAGGATCATTACTGCGCCAGACAACTGCCGATACGCTGCCCCGTCAACCCGGCAGCATCTTGATTGTTGGTTCGTCGCATAGTGGCTTTTCGGCGGCCTGGCGTTT
>JBDNJA010000132.1:0-10433 GCA_041688005.1 Gammaproteobacteria bacterium | reverse complement strand
GGTTGTGGGACGATTGATGACATGCGTACCCAGCCTGAATTTGTCAAGGTCACCAGTGCGGGTATGACTGAATCACATGTTCATGATGTGCAAATCACAAAAGAAGCGCCCAACTACCGCGTATAAAACCATAGTTTAGAGTCGGTCTATAAAACCAGTCTATAAAGCCAGCCGCCTGTAAGCGCTCAAGAGTATAAAATCGATGGATATTCATCACGACAAAATTCTGATTCTGGATTTCGGTTCGCAATACACGCAACTCATCGCTCGCCGAGTTCGTGAAGCGGGTGTTTATTGCGAAATTTATCCCTGGGATATCGAGTTCTCACGAATTCAATCCTTTGGCGCTAAGGGTATTATCTTGTCTGGCGGCCCAGAATCGACATTGGTGGATCACACGCCCATAGCCCCCATCGAGATTTTTGATATGAAGGTACCTGTGCTGGGTATTTGCTACGGCATGCAAACCATTGCCAGTCAGCTGGGCGGCGCGGTAGAAAACTGTGGTAAAAGTGAATTTGGCTTTGCCAAAGTTCGCGCTCGCGGCCATACCGAGTTATTGCGTGATATTCAGGACGATGTCACCAGCGAAGGCCATGGCATGCTCGACGTGTGGATGTCGCATGGCGACCGAGTATCAGAAATTCCACCAGGATTTAAACTGATGGCCAGTACTAAAAGTGCGCCAATTGCCGGTATTGCCGACGAAGATCGCCAAATCTACGGCTTACAATTCCATCCAGAAGTGACCCACACGGCACAAGGTGTGAGTATTTATAACCGCTTTTTGCATGATATTTGTGGTTGTGGTTCAGACTGGACTTCGGTCAATATTATCGAAGCATCAATTGTCAATATAAGGGCGCAAATCGGCACTGATCATGTCATCTTAGGATTGTCAGGCGGGGTCGATTCCTCTGTCGTTGCCGCCTTACTGCATCAGGCTATCGGAACACAGTTGACCTGTATTTTCGTTGATAACGGATTGTTGCGTCATCACGAAGGCGACCAGGTCATGGCATTATTTGACAAAAACATGGGCGTTAAGGTGATTCGAGTGGATGCTGAAGAACGCTTCCTCGAAAAGTTAAAAGGGTTGGCTGATCCGGAGCTTAAACGCAAAGCGATCGGAAATTTGTTTATCGAAATATTCGAAGAAGAAGCCGAAAAACAAGTAGATGCCAAATGGCTGGCACAAGGCACTATCTATCCTGATGTGATTGAATCGGCCGGCGCATCCACCGGCAAGGCGCATTTGATAAAATCGCACCATAACGTGGGTGGATTACCCGATGACATGAAGCTAGGCCTGGTCGAACCGTTACGTGAATTATTCAAAGACGAAGTGCGGAAGATCGGTATTGACCTCGGCTTGTCGCGTGAAATGGTTTATCGCCATCCATTCCCGGGTCCTGGTTTAGGGGTTCGGATTCTGGGTGAAGTGAAAAAGGAATTTGCCGATGTATTACGCCTGGCGGATGATATCTTCATCAAAGAGCTCCGCAGTCATAATTTATACGACAAAGTGTCACAAGCATTTGTGGTTTTCTTGCCGATCAAATCAGTGGGTGTGACAGGCGACGGTCGTCGATATGACCATGTTGTGTCGTTGCGCGCTGTCGAGACCATCGACTTTATGACGGCTCGATGGGCGGATTTACCCTATGACTTTCTCGATCATGTGTCACGTCGAATTATGAATGAAATAGAGGGTATCGCGCGCGTTGTATACGATATTTCGGGCAAACCGCCCGGTACTATTGAGTGGGAGTAGCCGGTAATTACCGTAATAGGCCATTGATTAAAATATCATGACATCAGCCTAAAACAACAATTAAGATAGATAAAAGAAATCTATCGGCAAATAATCACATTATGATGCGTAGATTCCTCATTCTGCGCATCATTATTCACTTTTCCTGCCATACGGTGCCTTTCTATAACCCGCTAGTGCGTTATCGCGGGGATTCTATATACTCGCGGTCTTAGTACGGAGCCCCAATGTCAAAAAAATCAAAATTACCCACTGAAGACCCTAATTTGTCCAGCGAAAGCGTTAAATATGACCGGCCTGTTGCTAGTCGAGACTATCTACTGCAATTGATCAATGAAGAGAAAGTGCCTGTCTCGCATGAGCACATAGCAGAGAGACTGCAATACGAAGATGAAGACAGCATCGAAGCGGTACGCCGACGCCTGCGGGCTATGGCGCGCGATGGTCAGATATTCCGTAATCGACGGGGTGGCTATATAAGCTTTGATCACATGGATCTCGAAAAAGGTGTCGTCCAAACCCATCCGGATGGGTTTGGATTTTTAAAGCCAGAATCGGGCGGCAAAGATATTTTCCTCGCTGAACGCCAAATGCGTAAGTTGATGAATGGCGATAAAGCTGCGGTAAAAGTAGAAGGTTACGACAAACGTCGGGAACGCTCGGAAGGCGAGCTAATCGCTGTATTAGAGCGTGCGCATCAAAGTGTGGTCGGCCGTTATCATCAAGAAGGTGGTATCGATTTTCTGATCCCTGATGACAAGCGTTTAACCAGCGATATTCTACTGAATCGTGATGTTGGACATACCGCAAAGCCTGGTGATATTGCCGTTGTACGAATCACCGATTACCCAACTCAACATACTCAACCGATCGGTATTATTGAGTCGGTGCTGGGACAGGACAATGCGCCTGGCATGGAAGTCACCATTGCATTAAATACCCATTCCATTCCACATCACTGGAATGAGGATGTGCAGGCTGAAATCAAAGATTTCACTCATCAGGTAGAAGAGTCAGATAAGCAAGGCCGAAAAGACTTTCGTAACCTGCCTTTTGTGACGATTGACGGATCAGATGCGCGCGATTTCGACGATGCGGTTTATTGTGAGCCAGTCGATAAGGGGTTCCGTTTATATGTCGCAATTGCCGATGTTGCACATTACGTCAAAATAGGCACAGCGCTTGATCAAGAGGCAATCGATCGTGGTACTTCGGTTTACTTCCCTGGTGAAGTGGTGCCGATGTTGCCAGAGGTGTTATCGAATGGGTTGTGTTCTCTTAACCCTGATGTAGATCGTCTATGTATGGTGTGCTGCATGGATATCAGCCAAAATGGCGTCATCAAGCAACATGATTTTTTTGAAGGTATCATCCATTCTCATGCTCGACTGATTTACGATGACGTAGCAGCCGTTATATTTGAAAACAAGGAACAGGGCGCGCCTGGATTACAGCGAGTAAGAGGGGATCTCGAAAATCTTAAGAAGGTTTATCTAGCGCTCGCTAAGGCACGCAAAAAACGTCATGCGATTGAGTTCGATACCAATGAAGTTATCTTTAAGTATAACGATGAACGCAAGATAGAAGGCATCGAACCAGTCGTGCGTAACCAGGCCCATTTGCTTATCGAAGAATGCATGATAGCCGCCAATATCAGTGCGGCACGTTTACTTAAGAAGAACAAAATACCAACGCTTTATCGAAATCATGAAGGCCCTAATTCCGATAAACTGCCGAATTTGGCTGAGTTTTTACTGGGCTTTGGTATTTCCTTCACGGCAGAAAAGCCAACACCGACCGACTACGCAAAAATCATCGAGCAAATTAAGCCACTACCTGAATTTTCGATGATTCAAACGGTGGTATTGCGCTCGATGATGCAAGCCAATTACAGTCCAGACACTAAGGTAGGCCATTTTGGATTGGCGTTAAAGGACTATGCCCATTTCACCTCACCAATAAGACGCTATCCTGATCTGTTAGTACACCGAGGTATCAAACAATGGATTCGCCATGGCAGTAATAATGGTTTCGAATATGACCTTGCAGCCATTACCAGCCTGGGTGAGAGTTGTTCACGTTACGAGCGCCGAGCCGATGATGCCACACGCGATGCATCCGACTGGTTAAAATGTGAATTTCTGCAAAAGCGTATCGGTCAACAGTACAGTGGTATTGTTTCAGGCGTCACCAGTTTTGGCCTTTTTGTTCAGCTCGAAGAACTGATGATTGACGGCCTGGTTCATATCACTTCACTTAAACGTGACTACTATCGTTATGATGCAGTGCGACATCGTTTGGTAGGTGAGTCGAGTAACCGTAGTTATCAGCTAGGTGATCGATTAGAGATTCAAATCATGGGAGTCAATATGGAAGAAAAGAAAATTGATTTCGATTTGGTAGCAAACTTGGGTGATGATGACGTTAAACCTAAGAAGGGCAAGAAAGTAAAAAAGTCAGGTGATAAGCCCGCGGTCAATGGTAAAAGAGTGAAAAAAACAGCTAAGGGAGGAGGTAAGGGCGCCGCTAAGGACACGGATAAGAAAGCACCTAAAAAATCGGCTAAGAAGCCAGCGAGGAAAATAGTCAAGAAATCATCCCAGGAATCCACACAGGAACCTGGGGCAAAGCCAAAAGCGAGTAGGAAACCAAAGGCTGAACAGAAAACGACATGAGCGATTTGTATATCTATGGATTTCACCCCATAGCCAAAATGCTACAACACAAGCCTGAGTCATGTCTGGGGCTGATTTGTACCGAGTCTAAGAACCCCCGGTTGATTTCACTCATTGCCCGAGTAAAAGAACTCAATTTGCCGATTCGAGTTGAAACGAAGACCGTACTCAACAGTTTGGTTGGTAGTGACAAGCATCAAGGTTGTGTGATGCACTATGTGGTATCGACCTCTGGAACTACCAGCGTCGAGCAATGTCTCGCCGAAATGCATAATCGATCTTTGTTTCTGGTGCTCGATGGTGTTCAAGACCCGCATAATTTGGGTGCCTGTTTGCGAACTGCCAATGGTGCAGGCGTAGATGCGGTGATCATCCCCAAAGACCGGTCCGCCAAGCTGAATGCCACCGTAAGCAAAGTAGCTGCCGGTGCTGCCGAATCAACACCACTGTTAGAAGTGACAAACATTTCACGTTGCCTGAAGGATTTAAAAGCGTCAGGTGTGTGGATTTATGGCGCCAGCGGTGACGCTAAGGACTCGCTATATGATTTTGACTATCAAAATCCAGTAGCACTCGTCATGGGAGCGGAGGGTGATGGTTTGCGCCGCTTGACTATGGAGCAATGCGATCACCTCGTAAAGCTGCCAATGCACGGATCAGTCGAGAGCTTGAATGTCTCGGTCGCAACAGGCGTTTGTCTGTATGAAATCATGCGCTCAAGAATGGCTTGCAGCTAAGCACCCGCTCCGGTAGACTCCGCGTCTTTCCACGACTAGGCTATTGCTGAGCTAACTTTTGAGCGTTTGTGGTGGAAAATCCTTGCTCCACAGGCCATTAGCAACACGCTATCGGCATTGGGGGCTTCGTTATCCATAAGGAAACAATATGAAACATTACGAAATTGTGTTTCTGGTCCACCCTGACCAGAGTGAGCAGGTGCCTGCGATGGCTGAACGCTATCGTGCGATGATCACCACTTCTGGCGGTGTTGTTCACCGCGAAGAAAACTGGGGCCGTCGTCAACTCGAATTCCCAATCAAAAAAATCCACAAAGCGCATTACGTTCTGATGAACATCGAATGTTCACAGGAAATTCTGGATGAACTGGAAAGTGCTTTCCGTTTCAATGACGCAGTTTTACGCCACCTGACACTAAGCTGCGGCGCTGCTGTCACTGAAATGTCACCGATGATGGTAGAAGTAGAGCGTGAAGAGTCAGCTAAAACTGCTGACCGTAAGCCTGCTGCTGCACCGAGTGCACCGAAAGCCGAAAGTGAAGCTTCAGCAGCACCCGTTACTGAAGCCGCCACTGCAACTGCCACAACCGAAGGAGCAGAATAGCCATGTCACGTTATTTCCGTCGTAAGCGTTTTTGTAAATTTACTGCCGAAGGCACAGTCCAGATCGATTATAAAGATCTAGAAACATTGAAAGAATATGTGACTGAGTCTGGCAAAATCGTACCGAGCCGTGTTACCGGTACAAAAGCAAGGTATCAGCGTCAGTTGTCTACAGCGATTAAACGTGCGCGTTTTCTGTCGTTGTTACCTTACACTGATCAGCATAAGCTGAAATAAAAGAGGTTAGTGTCACATGTTGGCGCTCGCTAGATACGCTCTAAAAGGACCGTATCAAGCTGCCACAATAGTCGGATTACTGGCTATTGTGGCAGTCGTATTACCCTTAATGGGTGGAAGCCCATTCGCAACCATGATCATCACCGCGGCTTTAACACTGATTTCTGGTGCTTTAGTTGGCTTGGTCATATTGACTCATGGATCAAGTTCAGGGTTGAAAGCAGTGGTTGTTTCGATTATCGGAATAACAGTTGTGGCAACCATAGCACTCGAAGCGCCCATGGTTGGGATCTCTATTGGGCTCGCCCAGTGGTTACCCATCGTCATCCTGGCGCAGGTATTGCGATCGACAAAGTCATTGGTATTGATGATGTTGAGCGGTCTTGTGCTGGCGTTGTTCGCAGTTGCATTGCAGCTCTTGATTTGGCCTGATCTCGAAGCCGACTGGTTTAGGGTGATCGAACAGTCGATTGTGCAATTGAAAGAGTATCCTGAGTACCAGGATGTTGATATTGCCAACAACGCACGATTATTAGTGCATTTTATGGTGCTAGTGTTGGGTTCGGCCATGTATTTACTATTTATAGGAATATTACTGATGGCACGCTCGATGGAAATGCGGTTAGCGGATTCAGATGGATTTGGCGCAGAGTTTCGTGCCATTTCATTCGGAAAGCGCATCGGATTGGTCGCCGTGATATTGCTTGCTTTCAGCTTTTGGGTAAACCAGGCGTGGATTTCAAGCATAGCGTTATTGTTAATGACGGCATTTTTATTTCAGGGTATAGCGGTAGTACAAACAAAAGTATCGAGAAGCAAGCGACCGAGGTTGTTAAACACTTTGTTCTACGTGTTGCTTTTTATTTTCCCGCAGGCTGTTGTTATTACAGCGTTAGTGGGCTTGTTGGATAACTGGTTGATATTGCGCAAACCTGCGAATATCAAGTCAACGTAAACGTAAGTTAAGAGAGGATATTCGAATGGAAGTTATTCTATTGGAAAACATTGAAAACCTGGGTTCTTTGGGCGACAAGGTTGCCGTCAAGGCGGGATTTGCCCGCAACTTTTTAGTGCCGCAAGGCAAGGCACAAATGGCGACAGCTAATAATCTGGCTCAGTTTGAAGCGCGACGCGCAGAATTAGAAGCAGCGGCTGCCAAAGCCAAAGCCGAAAACGAAACTCGTAAGGTAAAAATTGAAGCACTAGGCATTGTTGTTATCACATCGAAGGTTGGTTCAGAAGGCAAACTATTTGGATCGATCGGCACTAATAATATCGCTGATGCAATCGTGGCAGCCGGTGGCGCCGTCGAAAAACGTGAAGTGCGTTTACCAGAAGGCACCATCCGTACAACGGGTGAGCACGTTATCGATATTCATCTTTACACCGATGTTGATGCTGTGATTACGATCTCTATCGTAGGAGAAGAGTAAGAACCAAAGTAAAACTGCATTGTCTTAACGACAGCCAAGTTTTATGTATTACCCTTTTTTAGGCTGTCATTTTTTGACAGCCTTTTTTATGTTCAGGATGAACGGTATGTCACGAGCGCATTAGGCCCAGGGATGGGCTGTAGTAGAATAACGCATTAGGGCAGGACGCCCGTAAGTAGAAGCAGTTATCGAGGATGCGCAGGAGCGACCTAGCGCCAAATATTACCAATTGCCATCGTGAAATATGATTAGAAAAACGATTTAGTGAGCGAATCGTTAGCGCAAAAAGTTTATGATATACGGCCTATGAAATCGCCCTATGAAATCAAAAGGTCAATTCTAAAATGTCTGAAATAACCTCCCGTGTAGCCGAGCTAAGCCAACGCGTTGATGACCTTAAAGTACCCCCGCATTCACTGGAAGCAGAGCAGTCGGTGATCGGTGGCTTGATGTTAGACAACCGAGCCTGGGATGATATTGCTGATGTCATCAATGAAAACGATTTTTACCGTCACGACCATGCCTTAATTTTTCGCGCGATTCACGATCTTGCCGCGAATGACCAGCCCTATGATGTCGTCACTGTATCGGAATGGATTAGTTCCAGAAATGAACTCGATTCAATCGGCGGATTGGCCTATTTGAGCATCTTGGCTAACGATACGCCCACCGCGATTAACGTCAAAGCCTATGCCAATATTGTTCGTGAATATGCAATTCTTCGGGCCCTAATTCAAGTCGGAAATGAAATATCAACCAGTGCGTTTAATGCCGATGGCCGCACCAGTAAAGAATTACTCGATGAAGCGGAGCGTAAAGTCTTCAAGATTGCCGAACAAGGTGCCGGCAATAAAGAAGGTTTCGAGGCAATCAACGACCTGCTTACAAAAGCAGTACAACGCGTTGAAGAAATGTACAAAAGCGACAAGGCACTCACCGGTATCTCCTCTGGCTTTGCTAATTTTGACGCAAAAACCTCAGGCCTGCAAAAAGGCGATTTGATTATCATTGCGGGTCGACCATCAATGGGTAAGACCAGTTTCGCGATGAATCTGGCTGAAAATGCTGCCCTCAATACGGACAATTCGGTTGCCGTTTTCAGTATGGAAATGCCGGGTGAGCAATTGGCCATTCGTATGATGTCTTCGCTCGGACGCATTAACTCACATAATTTACGAACCGGTAAGCTCGAAGATCACGATTGGCCCCGACTGATATCGTCAGTCAATATGTTATCCAAATCAAAGTTGTTTATTGACGATACGGCAGCGCTGACACCTACCGAATTGCGTGCCCGAACAAGACGATTAAAAAGAGAACATGGCCTCGATTTAATTATTATCGATTATCTACAGCTCATGGGGGTTGGTGGCAACTCAGAAAACCGAGCAACAGAAATATCCGAAATATCCCGGTCACTAAAAGCACTCGCAAAAGAACTCGAAGTACCAGTGATCGCGCTTTCTCAGCTCAACCGTAGTGTCGAGCAACGGCCCGATAAACGCCCAATCATGTCCGATTTAAGAGAATCGGGCGGTATCGAGCAGGACGCCGACGTCATTTTATTTATCTATCGAGACGAAGTTTATAACCCCGATAGTGCTGACAAAGGCACCGCAGAAATACTGATTCGAAAGCAACGAAATGGCCCTATCGGAATGGTGAGACTCGCCTTTCTGGGGCAATATACCCGATTTGAAAACCTCGCTAACGAAGACGCATACGGAGGAGGGGACTTTGAATAGTCATGGTCAAAACCGTCACGCACGAGTCAGCATCGACCTCGATGCTATACGATACAACTATCAATACTTAAAGACACTAGCAGGCGGTAGCCAACTGATAGCAGTGGTTAAGGCCGACGCTTATGGCCACGGTGCAATACAAATCGCAAAAGCACTACACAATGCCGATGCCTTTGCGGTTGCTGCCGTCGGCGAAGCTGTCTCGTTAAGAGAGAGTGGCATCACCCAAAAAATTCTCGTCATGGGTGGCTTCATCGGCCCAGCAGAACTACAAGCCTGCATCGATCTGCAACTTGATCCTGTTATTCATCAGCAATTCCATATCGATTGTTTACGTGATAACCAGGCACTGAATCAAATGCAAGTTTGGATTAAAGTCGATTCCGGTATGGGCCGTTTAGGTTTTGCAGCCGATCTAGTGAAGAACGCCATAGAGCAGTTGGAAAAAATATCGACACTCGGGCAATTACGAATGATGTCTCACTTTGCCAGTGCAGATGAGGTAAATAATGATCAAACCGAAAAACAAATGAAGACTATTAACGATCTGAAACTAGATGATTATGAATGGGGGATATCTAACTCAGCCGGCATTATTGGCTGGCCACAGTCACATAAGACCTGGGTTAGATCGGGTATCGCCATGTACGGTGCCAACCCCATGTCCAACCGAAAGCAAGAACAACGGAACCTGCGACCAGCAATGACGATGACGACTTCAGTGCTCGCCGTCAATCCACATAACAAAGGTGATGTAATAGGTTATGCCGGGTCTTACACCTGTCCTGAAGGCATGACAATCGCCGTAATAGCCGCCGGTTATGCTGATGGCTACCCCAGACTAAAAACTAAATCTAGCCAAATCAATATACAAGGCCAGCTGTGCAATATCGTAGGCCGAGTGTCTATGGACATGATAACCGTCGATATTAGCGCCTTAAAAGGAGTCAAAGTAGGAGACGAAGTTTGCCTGTTTGGTGTCAATCCTGAGGCCGAAGACATAGCGGACGACTCACTAACAATCGCCTATGAAATATTCTGTAACGTCGGTGCGCACGCCAAACGAGAATATATTAATATAGGCCAATAATTGTTCAAAATTGACTAGCAAAACGCTAAGTTTATCCGTAGAATCCTGCCTTCAATTAAGCACCTGTAGCTCAGCTGGATAGAGTACTCGGCTACGAACCGAGCGGTCGGGAGTTCGAATCTCTCCAGGTGCGCCATAT
>JBDNJA010000013.1:0-35288 GCA_041688005.1 Gammaproteobacteria bacterium | reverse complement strand
CCATATAAAATTGATGCACCACATCAGTTCCCAGTAGTCCAAACGATACTCCTAACATCGTAAAATCATAGTAGCTAAGACAATTCAAATTCCCGCTCTCCTTCAGAAAAAGTATTTGCAACCGATATTATCAATCAAGAATATCAATCAAGAACATCAATCAAAAGCCAAAACTATCAAATAAGAATAACCATTATATAATTCATCCAATTTATTAACCCTTCATAGGCGTGCCAATGCTCAAAGCAGCTAAAAGCACCCTAGATTTTCACCTTATAAGAGATAAATAGTGAGCCAAAGCGATATCGATATTCAACTCCAGGTTTGGAAAGACCTAGCAATTAGCAAACAAATTTTGATGGGTGCAGCCACATCTGCATTAGGTCTTACTTCCGAATGCAGCACATCTGAGTTGAAGGAAGCGCTTAACAAAGCGATTCAACGCGCCAAAGACGCCGATATCAGTATCCTTGCAACGCGCGAAAAAACCGATCAGGAATTAGCTGATATGGCTCAACAGGTTGCCGACAGCAACAAAGCGCGCGCAGCTGCTGAAGGACAAATTGCCATAGCCGAAAAGGCACGCGAAACTGCCGAAAGACAAATGACGATCGGCAAAACAGAAAATACCGATATGGTCAAAAAATCTCGTGCCGATGTCGCTGACAAACAAGCACAATTAAAAGCAATTTCTAAAGCATTAGCCGACACGCCAGAAAACGTCGTCAAAAAACTGAAGACTCTAAAAAAGCAAAAACTAGATGAAGCAAAGGCCAAAGCCCAGGCAGAAGCCAAGTTGCTATCGATTCGTAAAGAAAAAACCAAGGCAGAAGCCGACCTAGAGACACAAAAAGCACTCGCTCAGCAAGGTGCCGGACTTGTCGCTCAAGTACGTGAGCTACATGGTTTGTGTCAAGAAGCTAACAAGAAGATCGAATCACTCAGCGAAGACAAAGCAGATATCGTAGAAGTCGTCCAGTTAAACGAAGAACTACTAGAAGGGCTTGAAAAAATTCTACCTGAAGTTGAAAAAGAAACAAAAGAAAAAGTTAAGACAAAGGCCAAAAAAGCCAAAAAGAAGTAGTTTTTTCGAAGTGATTCTCTGTAGTAGCTCAAGGTAGAGCTACTACAACCCACCACAACAGCCTCGCATCTCCATGAAACAGAATTAATTAATACTGATTCTGCAATAAACGATGATCTACACCATTTAGACCCTCTTCCGAAGGTCTCCTCGGAAATAACCTGAAATGAATAGGGATACCCTTGTTATCCCCGCCACAATCAACTATTGCCTGATGAGTTAATAGCAGTCATCGGTCATTTACTCATACAAAAACCCTCTTTGCGTGCGTTTTCGTCTCGGCTGAGAACAATAATTCGGCTCGTGCAAAAGTCCCAACTTACCTTAACTTACCTTTTCGAAAATTTCATCGAACACACTTATCCGAGTCGTTTAATCGGTGATGGCAGTGAATCGCTATTGATTTAACTTAGGTGATTAACACTATCACTCAGCTGATATCGATTTCGTCATACTGGTGAAGGCCAGTATCCATTGAGACCAATGGCATACGGCTAAAATGGATTGCGGCATACGCCACAACGACGGATTTCCTTTCTGGGCTGGCTTTTTAATTAAGTTGTAGCACTATGCTGAGTCATCTTGCTTATCACCTTAACTCATATTGAAAAAGTAAAACTGGCTGATTCAGTTTATACTTTGGTGCTAGCACGTCTATTCATTGATGCAGAGGAAAATAATGAGCAAAAACACTGTTACGATTACAGATAACCGCACCGGTAAAAATGCCGACTTTGATATTATTGATCCCGTGATAGGCAATGCCTGTATCGATGTGCGGCAGCTCACAGCCAAACTTGACCTATTTACCTATGACCCAGGATTTCAGGCGACGGCGAGCTGTAAGAGTGACATCACTTATATCGATGGCGATGCCGGTATTTTACGTTATCGAGGTTACCCGATAGAACAACTTGCCCAACAAAGCAGCTTTATTGAAGTTAGTTATTTGCTCATGTATGGCGAGTTACCGAATAAACCACAGTTTGAACAATTTAATCAGTCGATCAAAATGCACACTTTGGTGCATGAAAGCTTGATGCAATTCATCAGCGAGTTCAGCAACAACGCCCACCCGATGGCGATCATGGTTGGTGTGGTTGGCGCACTATCGGCCTTTTATCATGAATCGCTTGATATTCAGAATGCTCAGAACCGAGATCTCTCGGCACATCGTTTATTGGGCAAAATGCCGACCATCGCTGCTTTGAGCTATCGCCATGCGAATGGCCTGCCGCCGGTTTATCCACAAAACGATCTTGGCTATATTGAAAATTTTTTATATATGATGTTTAGTTTTCCTTCCGATGAGTACAAGGTAAGTCCGGTTGCTGCCCGTGCAATGGAGTTGGTGTTTATCCTGCACGCGGATCACGAGCAAAATGCAAGTACGTCCACCGTCAGACTATCGAGTAGTTCGGGTGCCAACCCTTACGCCTGCATTGCCGCTGGTATCGCGTCACTTTGGGGGCCTGCTCATGGTGGTGCTAACGAAGCGGTGATTCGAATGTTGGAAGAAATTAGTGACCCCTCTCAACTTTCTAAATATATTGATCGCGCCAAAGATAAAGATGATAACTACCGCTTGATGGGTTTTGGGCATCGTATTTACAAAAATCATGACCCGCGAGCCACGATTATTAGAAAAGCTTGTAACGAGCTACTGGCAGAAATGGATACGATTAATCAGCCCATGTTCGAAATAGCCAAGGAACTCGAACGTATCGCATTGGAAGATGAGTACTTTATTGAGCGCAACCTTTACCCCAATGTTGATTTTTACTCGGGCATTATTTTAAAGGCTCTTGGTATCCCTCTCAGCATGTTTACCGTTATTTTTGCAATGGCACGGACCGCTGGGTGGGTTTCACAGTGGAGCGAATTAGTGACTGATCAGGAGCAACGTATTGGCCGCCCAAGACAGCTTTATATGGGTTATGAAAACAGAGCCTATATTGACAAAAAAAGTGGCTAACAAAGGTAGCTAGCCTAAATAGAATACGGGGTCATTTTCTTGCCATACGGCATATTTGTGCATAATCGATTTAAACTGGCTCGATTCGATTAATGAGTCGAGCCAGCGCGTCACCGCACTGTAGTCACTTTGCCCAAACCAGCTGGGTTCGATACCGACAAATTGGCGGATGAAGGGGAAGATTGCGATGTCGGCAAGCCTGATTTGATCATCGACTAGATTGAGGTGCTGATTCAGCCGTTCTTCAAGTAACTTTAAAAAAGGTTCAGCATTTTGACGATGTTCAAATTGGCTCGATTCGGTATGTCTATCGGCATATTTATACTTATCTAATAATGGTTTGAAATCATTGTCGCTTTGCTCAATGAGTTGATCGCTGACATGGCTGTTTTCTAACCAGTGGCTTGGGTCTGCAATAGATAATGCCCAACGCATGATATCGAGACTTTCATCGATTACCCTACCCCCTGGTAATTGCAATACTGGCACGGTTGCTTTAGGGGACAATGTCAACAACGCCTGCGGCATATTGGAGAGTTTTACTTCGCGTAGTTCAGGTTTAAAGCCGCAATGGAACAAAGCCATTCTGGCCCGCATAGCAAATGGGCAGCGGCGAAATGAGTATAGAATTGGTTTGGTGTTCAATATTTCTTCTCGATCAAAATTTTTTTTCAACTAAGTTTTGCAACTTAGCACAATTGAATTGTTCAAGCCAAACGCCTTAAAACCATTACTACTTCAATTTTAATCGCTTATTGAAAAAACTGGCGAAGCTCGGATTTGAAAAGAAGCCTGCGGAAGATTCCCGTGCTTTTTTAATTCGTGTAGAGACGAGTAAACTTGTTCAAACAACCGAAATAGAAGTGATTATTGACCTTTATAATCAAATCAAATACGGCCCCGTTCATACAGGTAAGGATTCAAGTGAGTATACGAGTCAGTCAGATTTAAAAATGCTCAACTTATTCATTAATAACTTTCGGCCTAACTAACACTACCTAAGCCCGACAAACTCCTCCTAGCATGCAGCCAGATCACCTTTGAAATATTGTTCCTTCACCAGTGCAATTTTATCACGCGTTTTAGCCGCATCTTCAAACTCCAGGTTTTGGGCGTGTTCATACATCGTATTTTCGAGTTTCTTCAAGGCTTTAGTTAATTGCTTTGGATTGAGGCCAATGTACTCTTTGGTTGCCTCGGCAACTTTATCTGAATGACTCTGGCGCTGGTTAAAGTTGCTGCCATAACCGACATCCATAACGTCGGTAACCCGTTTGACTATACCCGCCGGGGTAATGTTATTGTCGCGATTAAAGGTCTCTTGTTTCTCTCGGCGTCTGTCAGTTTCGTCCATTGCTCTTTGCATCGAGCCGGTTATCTTGTCCGCATACAGAATAGCCTTACCGTTAATATTGCGCGCCGCTCGTCCCATGGTCTGTATCAATGCTCTGTCGGATCGCAGAAAACCTTCTTTATCGGCATCCAGAATAGCGACCAGAGAGACCTCTGGAATATCGAGACCTTCGCGCAATAGGTTAATTCCAACTAGCACATCGAATTCGCCTAGTCTCAAGTCGCGAATGATTTCCATGCGTTCTACGGTATCTATATCCGAATGTAGGTAGCGAACTCGTACCCCATGTTCAGACAGATAATCAGTCAAGTCCTCTGACATACGCTTGGTGAGTGTGGTGACTAGCACTCGTTCAGATAAAATAGCGCGTTTATTGATTTCAGACAAAACATCATCAACCTGACTGGTCGCAGGTCGAACCTCGATTCTGGGGTCGACCAGGCCTGTCGGTCGAACCACTTGCTCAACAACCGCGCCGCTCATTTTTGCTTCATGCGGCCCCGGAGTTGCCGAAACATAAATGGTTTGCGGTGCCTGGCGTTCGAACTCTTCGAAGCGCAAGGGGCGATTATCAAGCGCTGAAGGTAATCGAAAGCCGTACTCGACCAGTGTTTCTTTACGTGAGCGATCACCTTTATACATGCCACCTATCTGGGGAACAGAAACATGGCTTTCGTCGATGAATAATAAACAATCATCTGGCAAATAATCAAACAGCGTTGGCGGCGCTTCATTCGTCTGACGCCCCGATAGGTAACGTGAATAGTTTTCGATGCCATTGCAGTAACCTAGCTCACGCATCATCTCTGTATCGTAGTTGACGCGTTGTTCGAGCCGTTGCGCCTCGACCAGCTTGTTGTTTCCATTCAGAACAACCAAACGCTCTTTTAATTCCTCACGGATATGCTCGATGGAATTAAGTATGGTTTCGCGCGGTGTGGCGTAATGGGTCTTTGGATAAATGGACACTCGTTTGACTGTTTTTAAAACTTCACCCGTGAGTGGATCGAAGATACTGATTCTTTCAACTTCAGCGTCGAACAATTCGATTCGAACGGCATCTCTATCTGAATCAGCCGGGTGAACATCGATAACCTCACCACGAACCCGATAGGTGCCGCGCTTTAATTCAATATCATTACGCTTATATTGCAGTTCGGCCAGGCGGCGCAAGATGGTACGTTGATCGATTTCGTCGCCAACCACGACATGCAACAACATTTTTAAATAGGCTTCAGGATCACCCAGGCCATAAATGGCCGACACAGAAGCGACAATAATGGTATCGCGTCGTTCGAATAACGACTTGGTGGCGGATAGTCGCATTTGCTCAATATGTTCATTCACCGACGCATCTTTTTCAATAAACGTATCAGACGCAGGAACATACGCCTCGGGCTGATAATAATCGTAGTAAGAAACGAAGTACTGCACCGAGTTATGCGGGAAAAACTCCTTCATCTCGCCATAAAGCTGCGCTGCGAGCGTTTTATTATGCGCCATGATGATAGCTGGCCGACCCAGCTCTTGAATGATATTAGCGGCGGTAAAGGTCTTGCCTGAGCCAGTGACACCCAACAATGTTTGGTGTGTTAGGCCATCAATAATACCCGTAATTAAATCGGCAATGGCTTTAGGCTGATCACCGGCAGGCGTGTAATCAGTAACAAGTTGAAAGGGTTTACTCATTAATTGGGGTGCCTATTTATGGCGCTATAAAATGGTTTTACTGACAATAGGAGTTTTGAGCCGGATAATTGTAACCATTCAGATCAGACTGTCTATATTTTTTACTGGTAGAACATTGCCGATAGAACAATGGCCCACTTTTCGTCTATAAAATCGAGCCTCCTATCTCACACCGGACGTTTAAATGCCAACTATAATTGCGTTTAAACGCGATAAATCTATGACTTTCAGCGCCGCTGAATTAATCGTCAAAAACAATACTAAAAACATCATATTCCGTTTGCCGTAACAACCCGATTACTTTACTATACGCATCCTCAATTCCCCGATAGCTCAGTTGGTAGAGCAATTGACTGTTAATCAATGGGTCCCTGGTTCGAGCCCGGGTCGGGGAGCCAAACAAATCAAAGGCCTAGCTAATTGCTAGGTCTTTTTTATTTCTGTCACTCCTAAAATTGCCACTTTCATTGCCACTTTGGCAGGGGCAATTTGTTCTAACTCTAAGTCATTGTTCTTATTGGAATCGGCTAGGAACCAAAACTCAATGTTTACTTGGCTTCCAGCGTAGAACGAATTAGCCCTGGCCACTTTGGGTATCTGCTAGACTTTACAAAATATCTTGGAAATACCATTGCCAGGCTAAAGGCGGTATTTATAGCATCGGTAAAAGTATCACTGCGGTCCCGTTAACGTAGAATCGTCATACCGGGCTTGACCCGGTATCCAGTGCCTCGTTCAAACAGTTGGATACCGCATCAGCAAAAAACGCTGTCCGGAATGACGGATCTGCTATTTTCTTTTATGTCGTCTCAGCATCAAAATATCCCTCTACTTTTATCAACAAACAAAGAATCAATTGCGCACTAACTTAATGGGTCAGTTGTTAAAAATCATCTGAATAAGATTGTAAGATTTAAATAGATATTGAAAAAGACTATCTGCCCCTAACAAGATCTCGGACAAATTTCAGTAGGAGCTCTTTCTTGTGACACCGTTGGGTTTTGAACATGAATGTTCTTATGTCATGAAACCCATGGATGGGCGAAAATGACGATATGTCATAGTTGCATAATCGCTATATCATTAAATCCACGTAGGCTTGATAAGCCACAGGCGCCATCAGGCGTAACCGACTTGCCAATACTACCAAGCAGACAAAAAAGAAAGTAATCATAATCTCCGACTGAACCACTGTTGTTGCGTTTTTTACCGGAAGGCACTTCGTTTTTCCGGCCTACGTAGCTTCCGCTCACACCTATCGGATTAATTCATGTCTAAACTCATCATCGTAACGGTGTGTAATGGTCTAGGATTTACGACTCTACCCCTTGCTGGTAAGGCATCGAACCTACTCGGCTGCCAAACTCACGCACGCTCCAGCGTCCTATACTGTACATTTGTATGTAAAGCTCGCGTTTGTAGTCTGTATTGCATGGTAATGAGCCGCTTAAAGTGGCTCCAGCTCAATTGTGCAGACAACGTGTGCGCAATCTGCACCCTAGGAAGGGTTACATAGAACTGCAGCATATACGCCAGGTTTCTACTGCTAACCAGCCGAGCCAGCAATCACGATCTCGGGGAAATTTCAGTAGGAACTCTTTCTTGTGACACCGATGGGTTTTGAACATGGATGTTCTTATGTCATGAAGCCCATGGATGGGCGAAAATGACGATATGCCATAGCAAGCCAGGTAAAAAGTATCGATTTGCTCGAGGCATAGTCTTCTTCCTTAAAGAGGGTATTTTCCTTGTGAAACAGGCTGTTTAAACGCCAAATCATAGAGTGATTTGAGTCATAAACCTATAAAATCAATTAGTTAGGTTGGTCCGACCCGAGTTACCTTACAATCAACCGTCAGGGCATCAGCATGAACAACAGCCTGCAAATCAACGCCGATGGCTCTAGTCACTTTCAACACAGTTTCGAACTGGGGTTTGGAGCCTTCTTTAAAAGCCTTATACAGACTCTCACGACCAAGCCCCGTTTTTTGGGCAATTTGTGTCATGCCTTGCGCCTTGGCTACATGGCCAATTGCACGAATTAACTCGTCGGAATCACCATCAGCCAGCACCATAGTAATGTACTCTGCGATATCCGCCTTGGTGCGCAATTGTTCGGCCATATCAAACACAGGCAGTTGACTAACAGACACTTTTTTAACCATGACTTAATCCTCCAATTGAAGAGCACGTTGCTGCGCGGTTTTAATATCGCGCGATTGCGACGATTTATTACCACCACCCAACATCACAATAATTTCATTACCACGAACCACATAGTACATACGCCAGCCAGCGCCAAAGTGTTCGCGCATTTCAGACACGCCTTCGCCAACTGGCTCAACATCACCCAACAAACCACGCGAGACCTTTTCCAACCGTCTAGCCAAACGCAGGCGAACCGAATTGTCTTTGACGCCGTTAAGCCAGGTAGTGAATTCGGGCAAGGGTTTTACTGTGTACACGATTCAATTGTATTCGATTGGATACAGATAGTAAACCTTATTAGAGGTAACTCAGGGCTCAAAATAAAAAGTATGGCAGATCACCCGCTACTGGTTTACAACTTACCCTTTGAGGCTGTAAAAAAGTTTGTGTAATTGTCTATCATTTCCTGACAACTGGAAAAAAGCAGCACGAACAAAACAGAGATAGAAGCCCTGGCACTTAAAGCGGCCAATACCTGCAGGTCGATGATTCTGAAGATGCCGAGAACGACTATCACCACCTTTAAACATGCCTCGGTCGACAAGTGCGTTGCGCTAGCTTTCCCAGCCGGTAGAGTCTCAATGCCGAAATTGAACCCTCGGCCATTGGCTTTAATGCTTTAGCGAAAACCGCATGTGTTACCTGCTCCAGCGCGATTCCCCCAAACTCATCAATAGACGCAGCGATAAATGCACTAGCGATCACATGCTTCAAGAGCCTCCAGGAAGATAAGCCACTAGGCTCCAGTCCATAAATGATTCCGATTTTCCGAACAAGGTTTTGACCTCGCCACAGTATAAAAACCGCATCAAGTGCAGGATGAGGAATAACGGTCACTGCCGTACCACCGATCATTACTGCGTTCTTGATCAATGCGTTAACCTCAGCGTCGAGCCTTGCCAGCACTATATTCTCTAACTGGTTGAGAGAATCGATAACAGAATCGCTATTCTGGCTAGCTTCCTCGTATTCTCTGATAAGTTCTGGCTGTCTTCTTCGAATATTCGCCAATACAGGACCTATTGTCCGTTTGAAAACATCCATATCATTATTTTCAAGACAGGATCTAATTTTTTCATCTCTTTCGGCAAGCTTATCAATACTTTTCAGGGCAAGATATTCCCGACGGCTAGCCCAGCTTAAGGCGCCGAGCACCAGGAAGACAAAGGCTATCGCGGGGACACCCAGGTAAATGGAATAACTATATAGGGTCACTAATGAAACCGCAGTTTCAGCCAACAGCCAGACGACCCCGGCAACGATCACGAGCAAGAAGGCTATTTTCCATGGACTGCTTTCGATAAAAACGATTGGCGCATCAGGCTCTTTAGGTTCTTCTGTATCTGATTCTGGAATCGGTTCTGCGGGCTCATCCACTTTAACTGGACTGGAACCAGGTTTACTAGCAGGCGATTCGTCCCTATTGCCCCCCACCTGATTTACTATCGGCCTGGCTTCTTCCTTAACAGGTCCTGTCGTTCTCTTTTGCTCTGTCATGTGAAGTCATCCCCTATCAAAAAGTTGAGTGCCTTACCCATATTAATTGACGAAAAACCCTTATGTAATCCATCTTGCATGGACAGCGGTTCAAATTTCAAAAACTGGAAGTACACTTCTGACCAGTTGGGCGGCATATCGAGCGGCAGTCCCCCTGGATCCCACTGCCCTGCTTCCTTCTCATCTGCTGGTTTTCCATACAGAATTTCACGCTTCGGCGGTTTGATCGTCATTCGATCTTCGGTGGCTCTGACAGAGGCCACGGCCATCACCTTAAAATTCTCCACATTACTCCGCATCTTCCCGGTTTCATCCACGAGTGCCGGCATGCGGCTTAGCAAGTCTTCAAGATTTTCCCTGTCGCCACGAGTCACGTGATCAGCCTTGGTAGCCGCCAACAGAAGATGCGTTGTTTTTGCGCCGATCAGCCAGGGTAAAAATTCTTTCTTGCCATAGCGGAAAGATTCCAATGTATCCTTAAGTGCATCCATCAATTCGGTAAATACTGTCTCACCTTTCTGCAAGGCCTGCAGCACATCAACCAGGATAATTTGCCGGTCCATGTGCTTGAAATGATCCTCGTAAAAGGGTTTGATGACTTTCTTTTTATATTGCTCAAATCGTTTTTTCATGCCCTTACCGAACCCGGTAGATTGCAAATGTGACGGCAGCGGGATCAATCGCAACACTGGCGAATGCAGGAGATCTGTCGGCCTTAAAGACCTGCCGGGTTGATTAAACACGAATCCATTAGCTGCAGCCAACTGCATGTATTCCAACCAGAGATCAGACAACTGACTAACAAGATCCTCGTCAAAATCTTGATCTACTGGAATCGACAATAGTCTTTCGAAATACGGATGACTCCATTCCTGTCGCTCATTTAGCTGCGCCAACTCTAATATGGATTCCGACCACTGATCATAGCTCTGCTTAAGCATGGGCAAATCACTTAACCACTCCCCGGGGTAATCAACGAGTTCTATCTGAATATGACGAAGCCTGCGATACCAGCTATCCGACCAGTAATCGAGATCAAGAACCAGGTGTGAAATACCTTCCGTTGGCGCTGGCCAACTTGCATCTTTTTCTACCAGGCTATTTCGAACTTTAATGAATGGAAACTGGGGAAGGTGGGAATTGATATCGTTGCGAACCTGGGCAGATCTGAACGACCCATTTTCAACCGGAGCGAAATGAGCAAGAGGCCCCTGCCCGCGTTTATTCTTCCAACTATCTGTACTCAGAAGAGCCTGAGCCAGCGAACTGATAAACAAGGTCTTACCGGCTCTCGAAAATCCAGTTACACCAATTTTTATTTTTTGTGTAAATAGATTTTTGCGATGACGTGCTGGTTTGTGTCTTTCACTAGCAAATGTATATGGTTGGAGGTTACAACGTAATTTAATACACACAACCCATAGCGCTTTTTTGCCTCAAATAACCAGCCGAGCCAGCATTCACGATCTCGGGAAAATTTCAGTAGGAACTCTTTCTTGTGACACGATGGGTTTTGAACATGGATGTTCTTATATCATGAAGTCCATGGATGGGCGAAAATGACGATATGCCATAGCAAGCTAGGTAAAAAGTATCGATTTGCTCGGGGCATAGTCTTCTTCCTTAAAGAGGGTATTTTCCTTGTGAAACAGGCTGTTTAAACGCCAAATCATAGAGTGATTTGAGTTATAAATCTATAAAATCAATTAGGTTGGTCCGACCAGGGGCTCGTTGACCTTCAGTCATTACTACTCATTAAAGCTGTATCAGAAATACATGCTAGCGGCTATGCTTAGATATTGGCACCAATACCCAAGAGCTGCTGCAGTGTCCTATCCCGTAAGGCTGCTTGGGGCAAATAAGCAGCCATTCGAAACAACCTAATGATTTCCCTGTAAATGAACTCAACCCGCATCCACAGTGTCTTTGCCCCCAACAGCAAACACCGTATTCAGGCGGCACTAGCCACACGCGGTAAAAAATGAGGCGAGGTGACATCACCTCGCTTCGATTACCTAAACCATAAATTTTATTCTATTGGGCCAGGCTTTTGAACCTGCTCCATCAGAGAATTATTCCAATCCCCTTCAACCGATACATGAGCTGCAGCACCCTTCATAATCGCCTCAATCAAGTTATGATTAACGTAGGCGTATAGACCAGGCTGTTTAAAGGTATACATTGCAGCACCCGCCTCGCCACCAAGGACTGACCAGGTTTCACGGTCAACCGTGGGGGTATTAGAGAATGAACCTCCAGGCCAAACTAAATCACCATGACCACCGATTAAGTGAATTCGCGTATCTTCATTTGCTTGAGAGTGGAGGAATAAGACCGTTTCCCCTACCTTGGCCTTCATCGCATTGTCACCGGTTAACGCGCCAACTTTGCCATTAAAAGTAATGTGCGTTGGTGTCAAACCTTCCATCACTTTTAAAGTATCACCCATAGCCTCGACAGGAGAACCATAACGCTTGTACTTACCCGTGTGAGTATCTTGAGGGATATACCAACCCTGCTCACCAATATAATAGGCTTTATCATATTTAACCGGCTTATCGTGGTTATCTTTTAAACCATCGCGAGGTAGCACCAATAAAGCACCATACATACCAGCAACCACATGGTAAGGAATCATAATGCCACCGGGTGCACAGTGATAGACATAAACGCCTGGCCTATCCGCTTTAAAACGTAAAATAGTTTGCTGGCCTGGAGCGACGTGGGTTAAGCCGCCTCCTCCTAGAGCACCCGTAGAGCCATGGAAATCAATATTGTGAGTCAATGTATTAGAGCTAGGATTTTTTAAAGTAAGCTCTACATAATCATTCTGATGAACAACAATCATCGGTCCAGGGTTGGTGCCATTAAAAGTCATCGCTTGAACAAAGACACCTGGCTTAACTTCTATTTCTTTTTCTTCGATGGTCATTGTCATTTGAACGACTTTGGGGCCACCCTTAGCAATCTGATCATGCTTTGGCAAATAAGGGGGCTTCACGAGTGTTTGTGTCATCCGCTCCAAATCTTGAATATTCGACTCGACCTCAATTTCTCCAGTTTTGGTTGTGTCTTTTGCCGACGCGGATGAATTGATCAGTGTTGTTGAAGCCACTGCAAGCGAGGATAGTAAAAAACTTCTTCGTTTCATTGTCATTAAGTCTTTCATATTTATTCTCCTAGAATATTAGTAAATCTTGGGATAAGTATTCCTTAATGACTAGAGCTATCCTTGATGTATGTCAATTTGCAGAAAATAACTGAAATAACTGAAAATAACTTAAACATTTATTACAAACCTCAAATCTAACCCGAAATCCTCGGCGTCCTTAAAGTAAAGCCAGACTAGGTGAAAGGTGGATGGATTTCAACAGAATTAGCCTTTTCTAGTTACCCTGCGCCCTTTTGACCAAGCTCAGAACATAGCAGTCCGTCGGCCGATTATTTGGCCAAGCTAGAGTTATTATTTTTGTTTTACGTGAGTTCTGTTAGGTAGGAAAATACTTTTCACAAGCTCGGATACCGCGCACCCACTGATATTGGCAGCACAGTATTCCTTTGGAGACTGTCTATAATAGGTATCTATAATCACAGCTGACCCGTTAAGTTTATGCGCAATTGACTCAAACGTTTGTTGGTAAAAGCAGAGGGATATTTTGATGCTGAGACGACATGAAAACAAATAGAAGATCCGTCATTACGGACAGCGCTTTTTGCTGTTCCGGAATCCAGTAGTTTCAACGAGCCGCTGGATACCGGGTCAAGCCCTGTATGACGATTCCACGTTAACGGGACAGCTGTGATCTATAAGAGGTTTATAGGTTCGCGCTACTGCCCCCTGCCTGGAACGGCGCTTACTTTCAATCGCTAATCCAGTTTACCCAACCGACCAGCAACCTACAGCACCCAACCAGTCATTTCCGATGTTTTTTTCGTTTACAACAAGTGGGAAAACTTTCCTGACGCAAGGTTTAATCTAGCAAGCCAAACATCATACCCGCCCCACCGAATTTGACATACAATCAAACTATGAATCAGCTAAAGATTACGACAGCCATTGCAAGGCTTGAACAAAACTTACCGTTAAGATTAAACCAGATACAGCTTGCGGAAGAGTTACGTCAGCTTCATAAGGACATTTTGCGTCATTACCTCGAGTTCGGTCGCGCGCCAAGCATGGAGGACATTGACTATGCCGGTGATTGGTTGGCAGCTGTCCGTCGATTGGCAATTGAAAAAATCATCGTTATAGATGAAGTCGGTGTCATTACTGGTGCATACCCTTTCAATGATGAGGCACGTGGTTTCAGGGTAGTTAGCGATTACGGCGAGACAAATGCAATGTGTGCGTTCGACGCGCTGGCAATCAGCAGTATGTTCGATTTACCCACTCGAATTAAATCTTGTTGCCGAGTTGCAGGAAATCAAATCGTAATAGAACAAGATGATAAACAACTGAGGGTAACCCAACCGAATACAGTGGTGTTCGCCGCCATTGGCTGGGGTGCACAAAGTAGTAGTAAAAGCTGTTCAGCGACGCTCTGTACTGAAATGACTTTCATTGCGGGTGATGCCGCTGCCAGGGCCTGGTTTGACGCAAATCCTGAGAATAGGCAGCTGTTCCGGTTGGATGAGGCACATCAGCTTATTACCTCGGTATTTCTGCCATTGGTTCAGTAATCGGTGGATTTAAAGAGGGTTAGCTTTTCTAGTGTCGCTGCGGCCTTTGACCAATGGCAATGCCTTCAAATCGGCTTTGAAATCAAATGTCATTCAATTGATCAATGACCTGATTTTTTTGATCAATAATGTCACGTCAAATGGTTTCGTAATGTATGCCGCTGGATGAAGAGCATCAGTTGCGAACCTATCTCTTCTATCATCTAACCCAGTCAAAAACACAAATGGGATGTCTTCTTTGTCCGGATAGTTCTTACGAATCTCTTCCAGAAGGGCGTATCCAGACATACCATCCATCACCCGGTCACAAAGGATGAAATCAATCGATTCGCTGAGTATCAACTTGAGGCCAGAACTTGCACTTTGCGCTTCAATCACCTCAAATCCCTCTGTAGTTAAGGCATCAACTATTTCGATCCGTTGTTCCTTATCATTTTCGATGCAGAGTATTTTGGTCATAATAAAATGATCCTTTTCAATATTGCCACAGGAATATGCAGCTAAAATCATAAATTTAAAATCCCAACCTGTCAACTTGGCGTAAATCCCATCAAACTTTTCGGCTATTTTCTGGGGAATATTGATGAGTCTCTGATCGAAGTGCGAAGAGTCGGCCCTTCCATTACCGTCGAGCATAATCAACTGGTTTTTCCAGATTGAACGCTGGTTTTAGGACGTTTGACCTCAATGCGCCACTTACACTCGTGAACTACCTACTCAGTCTTCACTATTTCAGAATATTTATGAGCATGTCCGCCATTGGGTTGTCTCCAACACCAATTCGACCGTTTCTATGAGGTTTTCAATATCCAACGGCTTTGATAAAAAAGGGTATAACGCTAGATCTATGTTGTTTTTTTCAACCCTGGGATAAGCATGTCCTGACATGACAATAAACTTTATATCTTGTTCAAACTCTGTTTCAATGATTTTTATCAAGTCAGAGCCCATCTTCCCCGGCATCTTTAAATCGGTGAGAATAAGAATTATGTTGGGCGTAGTATTAACAATTTCAATTGCTGCGTTGACGTTGCTTGCGACTAAACATTCATAACCTTCATCAGTTAAAGTTTCTGACGCTTCTTCAAGGATGATATCTTCATCATCAACAATAAGGATTTTAATTGAGATAGTTTTTCTCCTTCCAATAACCGTTACTAACTAACAATCGGTAAAGTGATTGTGAATCTGGCTCCATCATCGACATTTTCAGCGACAATAGTGCCGTATATGTCACGGACAATACCATAACTGACAGACAGTCCTAAGCCTGTACCTTTGCCCATTTCTTTTGTTGTATAGAACGGCTCAAAGACGTGAGACAAAACGTCTTCGGGAATACCCCCGCCAGTATCCTCACATGTAATGTGGACACCTTTATCGTCTTCAAATACCCGTAAGGTAATTTTCGCCTCTCTATCGCTTTCAGCCATGGCATCTCTGGAATTGGTTAGAAGGTTCAAGATCACTTGTTCCATTTGAATAGTATGACCCAAAATAGATGGACAGTCTTCGGCAAGCTCGGTCACAATCTCAATTCCAGCCAATCGCAATTGCTCTCCCACCAGATCAAGAGCGCTCGTAACCACATTTCGAGGATCAATTGATTCTGGGTGTTCCTTCGCCTCGCGCCCGAACATCCGCATGTGATCAATGATTGCAGCTGCTCGTGCAGTCTGCCCCTCAATGCGTTCCAGTTTATCGTTTAGGTATTCGGGGTCAGCGGTGCCTTTAGAAATCTTCCGGCGGCTATTCCCCGCAGCCATGCGAATCACGTTCAGTGGTTGGTTCAATTCATGCGCGACTGATGTTGCCATTTCTCCTAGTGTTGCTAGTTTGGACGCTTGGATCATTTGGGCAGCGGATTCTTTGCGTTCGTTCTCCTGCTCGATCCGTACTTGATTCAGTTCTGTAATATCCTGACCTACGCCAACCACACCAACGATCTTGCCTGATACATCACGCCGTGTCGTCGAATTAAGTAAAACATCAACTCGATCTCCAGATTGGGTGAACAACGGGAATTCATAGTTCGCAGTTTCTTCGCCGTTAAGTGCTTTCGCCAGAACCTCGCCTACCGAAGCCTTATAATCATCGGTAATAAAATCGACCACAAGGTTCCGACCCATCACCTCTTTCTTATTAAAGCCAGTAATCTTTTCTGCTTGCTGGTTCCACTCATTGACCTTTCCTTGCGCATCTATACCGAAGATCGGGGCGTTCGCGGTATCAATTAACTGCGTCATTTCGTTCGCAATACGCGCCTGATCGACCCGTACTTGATTCAGTTCTGTAATATCCTGACCTACGCCAACCACACCAACGATCTTGCCTGATGCATCGCGCCGTGTCGTCGAATTAAGTAAAACATCAACTCGATCTCCAGATTGGGTGAACAACGGGAATTCATAGTTCGCAGTTTCTTCGCCGTTAAGTGCTTTCGCCAGAACCTCGCCTACCGAAGCCTTATAGTCATCGGCAATAAAATCGGCCACAAGATCCCGACCCATCACCTCTTCCTTCGCATAGCCAGTGATCTTTTGTGCCTGCTGGTTCCACTCATTGACCTTTCCTTGTGCATCTATACCGAAGATAGGGGCGTTCGCGGTATCAATCAGTAGAGTCAAATCCTGTGCTACACGTTCCATTTCAGAACGATAACCATCAAGCTCGTTTTGAAGGGCTAGTTCTTTATTGGCAAAGATTAATTCATCTGCATGTTTTTTTTCTCTTTGTTGGCAAGGGTTAATTCATTTGCGCGCTTTTCTTTCTCTTCGTTGGCAAGCGTTAACTCATCTGCGCGCTTATCTTTTTCTTCGTTTTGAAAGGCTAGTTCTTTGTTGGCAAGGACCAATTCACTGGCTCGTTTTTCTTTCTCTTCGTTGGCAAGCGTTAACTCATCTGCGCGCTTATCTTTTTCTTTGTTTTGAAAGGCCAGTTCTTTGTTGGCAAGAATTAATTCGCCGCGTTTTTCTCTTTTCGTGTTTTGATTGCCTTGTTCATCCGTATTTTTCTGCATAAGTAATTCTCCTAATTTTTCAATAGAAATATTGGCTAATGTAAGTCCAAATCCAATGCCATCAACACTCCGCTTAACCCCCCTTGATCTGTCTAAAAACTTCTGAAGATTTCGGTTTGCACGCAACAGGTCGTCCGATAGCAGTCTTACCTCCTGTGTGCGCTCCTCAACTTTATGTTCGAGGCGCTCACGGAATTGTTTTTCCAGCTTTCGTAATTGTAGTGTTTCAGATGCTCGACCCACCGCATGTAATAAGTGGTCAGGTGATATCGGTTTGGTAATAAAGTCCATCGCTCCGAGCTGTAGCGCCTTGATGGCCTCTTTTGTTCCCGCGTGACCGGTAATCACGATAACCGCAAAATCTCTATTACTATTATATCTATCTCGAAGTTTTTGAATCATTTGTAGGCCATCCAGGCCGGGCATATTAAGATCAGTGATAATGATCGAAATATCCCGATCAGTTTCAGCAATATCCATTGCCTGGATCGGGTCGTCTGCTATTTCACACTGCATGAAACTGTCGAAAGTCAATAATTCCGCTATTTCCTCTGCGGTCTCGCGTTCGTCATCAACTATCAGCACTTTGGTTTTAGATTCGGATATCTCGACTTGAATGGATTCATCTCCAGATATGATAGAACTTAAAAAGGTCCTGTTTATTTCGACAGGCTCTGTTGTGATTGTATCCATGTTCTCATACTCAAAAAAAAATAGGAATTACTGTTTGATTGATCTTAATTGTTGATTCTTGTGCTCTAGTTGGTTACTGATAAAGTGGCCGATGCTGTCTATTGAGAGGGGCTTTTTCAGAACAGCAAGTACATCACTGTTCATGGTTGTCACTACACGAGACAGGTCTTCAAACGCTGATATCATGATGACCTGAGTTCCTGGCAGAAACTTATGAATCGCATTGACGGCTTGGATTCCAGTGTAACCACGCAGTAAATAGTCCATAATTATGAACTCAGGGCGGTGTTTATTGGCCAGTTTCAATGCCATACCCTCATCGCTAGCAGTGTGCAATGACAGTCCATAGTCCTAGAAGGCATCAGCCATCTCTTCCAGCGCTTCAATGTCGTCATCGACGATGAGAACTGAGCTGGTTAATAATGCTTTGTTGCGTTGCATGGCATATCCACCTATTGTTTAACCTTTAATTTCACAGCACATCTTAAATACTAAATATGTAATGAATATGCGAGGTTTGTGCAATTTTGTGCAAAACTGTCAGGCTTTGATTATTCGAGATCTGATTAAGTGACAGACCAACGTTCAAACACTCGCCCGGCAATTCTTATCTTAGAAGACGATAGGGATACCTTGGAAGAGGTCAATGAAACTCTGTCGGATGAAGGCTTTCTCACCTTATCGGCGGAAAATATTCAGGCATTTGAGGAATTAACGACGCACCACATTATTGATCTTTTCCTTATCGATTTAAGTCTTCCAGATGGAAACGGCCTCACACTTGCGCGGGAGATCCGAAGAGAGTCGGAAGTGGGCATTATCATTGTCTCTGGAAAGACTAGTGAAATTGACCGTGTTGTTGGTTTAGAGATGGGGGCAGATGACTATATCAGCAAACCTTTTAGCCCAAGAGAATTGTTGGCTCGGGTTCAATCTGTATTACGACGAACTCGTGGCAGCACGTTTCCAAGAACAGTAATCGATAGTGGTGATGAGATAGCCGAGTTTCTCGACTTTAAACTAGATTTGGGTTCTCGCCACCTGCTTGCGAAAGATGGTAAGGGGATAGAGCTGACTACCGCAGAATTCGATTTATTAAGAGCATTTGTCCAATCACCCAATCGTGTTCTTTCTCGAGACTTCTTGCTAAATCAGCTTCACGATCTTGATTGGGTTGGTTATGACAGGGGAGTTGATGGTCTTGTCAGCCGGTTACGTAGAAAAATAAAACTGCCAGCTGACACTGTGCCATTGATAAAGACAGTGCGTGGTGTAGGGTACATGTTTACAGCGAGTGTTAGAAAGCACTGATAAGTCTTATGCAAATTGCATTACTTATCATTTCTGTCGTCTGTGCACCTATTGAAATCCTTGTATACAGAGGCTTGTCAGCTCTAACCTAATGGACTACTGAAAGCATGGTTTTCATTCCAATTTCGGCTTATCAATCAACAACAGTAGTCATACCCAATTTCCTCAATACGGCTCATCGAGAACTTTATGCCTGTATTTTGCTGTCCATACGACGTGATAAACATCAGGTTATTTCTCTACAACTCCAGCAACTGAATACCTCACAATGACCCACGAAAAATGGCATGCCTATATCAGCGACGCCGCCCTGGCAGCGTGCCATTCTTGATCGGCTGTTACACAACGCGCATAAGCTTAACCTGAAGGGAGAATCAATGAGAAAAATGCTGAGCTAATTGACTGATGATGAACCGTTGGTGGGGGACAAAAAGAGATTAGCCAATGTTTAAGAGCTGGGGGGGTGTTCGTCTTCATCCAGAATATGCAATGCTTGGATCTTTTCAAAGTTTTGAGCGCCCAATTCGATATTGTTTATTTATCATGTTGATTCATTGGCGATCTCGTTTTTCTGTGTTTTACCCCTTTACTGAATCTTTTTACCGGACTTAAACCAATTCAACTGGCTATGTAAATCAACCACTTCACCCACGACGATTAAAGTTGGTGCACGGACATTATTGTTTTTCACAAGCTCGGGGAGCGTATTTAAATCGCCAACCAATACTCGCTGATCTGGGGTTGTGCCTTTTTCGATTAATGCGGCTGGGGTATTTTCATCCCTGCCATGTTTTTTTAACGCATCGCAAATTCGTTGGACGTTATCTAACCCCATATAAAACACGACCGTTTGATTGGCGTGACTTAACATCTCCCAATTTAAATCATCACTATCTACTTTACGATGGCCCGTTACAAAAATGCAGGCCTGGGAATGATCTCGATGAGTGAGCGGTATGCCGGCATAGGTTGTGCAGCCAGACGCGGCGGTTATGCCGGGCACGACCTGAAACTCGATATTCTCCTCGATGAGTTCTCCAATTTCTTCTCCGCCTCGGCCAAAAATAAAAGGATCGCCCCCTTTTAAACGGAGTACTCGTTTTCCCTGCTTGGCTAATCGCACCAGTAATTGATTGATGTTCTCTTGCGTAATACTGTGATTAGCGCTGGCCTTACCGGCATAAATTTTTTCGGCATCTCGTCTTACTAATGCCATGATTGGTTCAGACACGAGTCGATCATAAACGACGACATCACACTTTTGCATGAGCCTAAGTGCCTTAAAGGTTAATAGGTCTGGATCGCCTGGCCCTGCACCCACCAGATAAACTTCACCTTTATACTCTGGGTCTGGGTCTGCTGACTGGATTAATTCGCTAAGCATAGTTTCGGCATCATTCATTCGACCGGATAATGCAAACTCTGCTACCGGGCCTTCGAGCACTGATTCCCAAAAACGGCGACGTAGATCCACGTTAGCAAAGGCTTGTTTTACCTTTTCTCGATAATTCTCGACTAGTTTTGCTAGCTCGCCATAAGCCGATGGGATAGATGCTTCGAGCTTTGACCTGATTAGCCTCGCCAGAACGGGCGATGCCCCACCGGTTGAAATAGCAATCTGGACTGGGCCTCGATCAATGATTGATGGCATTATAAAACTGCATAGCTCGGGGTTATCTACCACATTCACTGGAGTATTTTGGGCTTGCGCCATGGTTGAAATTTCGGCATTAAGCTCTGCATCATTGGTGGCGGCTATGACTAGTTTGGCGCCCTTCAGGTCTGCTGGCTCATAGTTTCTGAGTAGGCAGCGGATAGCACCCTGCTTTTCTAATTCGGATACTTCTGATCCTATATTATTAGCCACAACGCTAACGTCAGCACCGGCTTTCAGTAGTAGCGCTATCTTTCGTGCGGCAATACTGCCGGCTCCGACCACAAGACATGGCTTATGGCGTATATTCAAAAAAATGGGGAGGTGTTTCATCGTTAATTAATGTCTGTGCCTGAATATTAAATAGCGGGATTATGCTCGGTTTCGAGGCATGAAAGCTACTATTTTGGTATTGATTAATGTATCAACTATGTCTGGTGTTGCAGCTTAGCTACCTCGCCCAGATAGTCTTACCTAAATGAGACCAAAGTCTAATACAATACCCATTTCATTGGACGAATAAGTTACCTATGTCGAATAACCCACTACAAAATGCCATTAAAAAAGTCGCCACTGGCCCAGAGTATAGTAAAAACCTGTCTTACGACGAAGCTCTAGAGTCGATGACTTACATCTTAGAAGGTCATGCTGATCCGGTTCAAACGGGTATTTTCTTTATTGGTTTACGGATGAAGCGCGAAACCAGTGAAGAGAATCGAGGCATACTGCAGGCGATCAGAAATTCCACCTTAAAGTTGATAGGCGCCGATCAAGTGGTAGCTAATGTTGATCATCTAATTGACTTGTCCGATCCCTATAATGGTTATATTCGGGGTGTTCCCGCTTCTCCTTTTTTACCCGCGATATTTGCTGCCGCCGGCTATCCTTGTGTATCACACGGTTTAGAACAAGTAGCGCCAAAATATGGTGTAACTTCCCATCGTATATTGAAAGCAGCGGGTAAAGCCGTTTTATTACCAATCAGTGATGTTAAAGCTAATCTGGAAAATGATGACATAGGCTGGTCTTATCTAGATCAAGCCGTCTATTGTCCCGCCTTACATGCGTTAATTTCATTGCGACAACGCATGGTGAAACGTCAAATAGTGACGACGGTTGAAGCACTAGCGCAACCGCTTCGAGCGCTCGGTAAAACCCACATGATGAGCGGCTATGTTCATAAGGCTTACCCTGAAATCTATGCAGATTTAGCACGGCACGCAACATTTGATAATATGCTTTTGATTCGGGGTGTAGAAGGAGGTGTTGTGCCAAATTTAAGACAGCAAGTCAGATGTTTTAGTTATGAGGATTTTGGTGAGTCGCTTCAGCATGAGGTAGACCCGGTTTCTATTGGGTTATCACAACTAACTAGAAATGTGCCATTACCCTCGGATCTAGCTGATATCGAGAAGTCAAATAGTGAAGAAAAACTCGACAAACTAGCGTACTACGCGGTTGAATTAGGACTAAAAGCTCTCGCTGGTAAACAAGGGGAAACACGAGACAGTTTAATTTATAGTGGCGCTATTATGCTAAGCACCTTCAAGAAGGTTAGCCTGAGTGAAGCGGCAAGCATTGTGAGAAGCTTACTGGATTCTGGTGCTGCTTTATCAGCATTTAATCAGCATCCATAAGCACCGGATAAGTTATTAGTGCCGGTGCCACCACTGAGTGTGTCGCTACCTGCGCCGCCAGCTAACCTATCATCCCCCCTGCACCACCAAAAAGTTTGGCTGATCGACTAGTATGGGCATTATTTTGAGACACGCTCCGAGTAATTCTTATTACTTGTAGCGTGCCTCAAAAGCGGGGCGATACTGGCCTAAGGGTAAATATAATGAACGCATACCGCCTTAAACTGAATATGGCTTACCTACCCTTCAGGCGCGACACATTTATAAACAACAAAAGACTGCTCGCCTTCTTCGATAACTGTTAATGGCACAATGGTGTCACCGCCCATGTTTGCAGCACGATTGCGACCAATACTGGCGAGTTCTTTGCTTATTGTTTCGATAGGTCTAGGAATGCCTAAGACCTTTGCAATAACGGAAGCGTTTGCCTGCCCCAGTTTTTTACAAGTTGACACCTCTTCTGGTGCTAGCACGCGAACTTTTTCAGCATTCTCAGATAATTTGACGGTGGCACAGCCAGTCACGAATAGACTGCCCATAGTGAGAGCGACCAATAGATGCTTGGATATCATTTATATTTCCTCATTAATTTTGACAAAGATACTTTGCCGAGATGGATTAACTCGATTATAAACACTGTTATTTTTGAATACAAATAAGCCGAAACCATTTGGCCTAGTATGGGGCCATCGACAAGTTAATAGTTAGTTTTAATGTCCATCATTCGACTTGAAATGCGAACATCCTTATCAAGAAAGGTATCAAACACAGTCGCATAAGCGAGCACAGCCTGAACGTAGTTGCGAGTTTCTCTGTAAGGCACTATTGCCACCCATAAATCGGCGGGCATCGTTTTGGTTGAAGGTAGCCATCGCTTTACATTTGACGGCCCAGCATTATACGCAGCGGCTGCCAATGACACGTTATTGCCGAATCGGTTTAAGACGGTTCGAAAATACTGTGTACCGAAATTAATGTTATTTTCGATTTTAAGAATGTCAGCTTGCCTGGGCTTTTTTAACCCTAAGCCCTTCGCAACAGAACGTGCGGTGGCAGGCATTAATTGCATTAAGCCGAGTGCGCCAACCCTTGATTTTGCCTTGGGGTCAAAGAGACTTTCACGCCGCATAACGCCATAAATGATTGACGGGTCGAGCTGCTTGGCAGTCGCATGCGTCATTACCTTTTCGCGATAAGGCATCGGGAAACGTAAGTTATAATCTCTGCGGTGGCGCGTTCTGGCGACAGTTCTTATAGCCCTATCATGCCACTTCCAACTAGATGCCAAAGCGGCTGCCTGTTTGATTGCGGGGGAATCTAAGTGCCTGAGTGCTTGAAACCATTCTCGGTTTGCGTCGGTGACTCGATTGAGGAAAAATAGCTCCCGGGCACGCAGCATATGTTTGTTTTCACGAAGTAAAGTCACCTCATCCAGGCCAGCGAGTTCGTTAGCACTCTCTTGAACAATTTTATAAGGTTGCTTTAGTTTGTCTGCTGCCAAAAAACCGTAGTAAGTTGGTTTTTTAGCCAGACTTAAAAATATAGGTGCTGAACTTGCCTGATCGCCAATCGTTTCGGTTGCTCGCGCCAACCAATATTGCCACTCATTTTCTTCATACAAATGTTTCGGCATTTCGCTAATAGTCGTTACCAGCCCTGTCCAGTTCTGCTGCTTAAGATAAATTCTGGCGAGCAGCAAGAAAACTTGATCATTTTTCAACTCAGCGGGCAAGCCATTTAACAATTCACCAGCAATTGCTAACTTTTGATGAGCTGATGACAAGGCTATGCGTTGCATTATTGAATTTCGTTGTTGTTGAGAAAAATCAAATTTTGGCGCCATATCGAGCCAGAACTGTCTGGCACTTAAGCTATTTTTACGGGCCAAACGAATAATGGTATAGGCTATTATTTTCCGATTAATGGCTGAATTATTAGCATTTCCCAAATGTCTGAGGGCTTTTTCGGGGTGATGGTGTGCTTCAAACCACTGGCTTACCAATAGTTGACCGGCTTTATCCAATTTATTACTCAAGTACTTAGCAAGCGCGGGGTTTCTTGCTTTGAATGCTTTTTCGATGCGCAACCAGATCACTTTATTGGGCTCGGCATGATGACTGAGAAAATACTTAAAAGGCTGATTGCATTCATTAGGTTGAGAGTACCCACGTAGCCAAACTTTTTCGATATCTTGTTCGATGTTATCCAGCTTTCCGAGCTTTAATCTCGCTTGGAATGCAATGCATTTCAATCGGGTATAGTTTCGATTATCGAAAAATCGTAAGTAGTTTTGCCAATCCTGACGAGCAGCTAATACTGATAACCACTGACCTCGTAATGCAAACGCGAAGGGGTAGTCTTTATATTCGTCAAGAAAAGCTTTAACTTCACCGACTTTTGCCTGTTGAAGCGTTTTTACTAAATGGTCATATTCAAGATAAGGTTCTACTGGATAATCTTCTAATTGCGTTAATAAATCAGCAAAGTGAGCCATTTTATTATTGCTAAGAGCGTTTGAAGCCTCTTTAAATAGTTCACGCTGAAGTTCGATGTTCGCTTGAACATGGCTAGTGACGAATAAAGCACAAAAGAGAACAAGGCATCGAGAGATGCTTAGACAGTAACGGGGACCTAGTGATTTACTATTCAAGTTTAAGTATTTAGTTTCAAAGTCTTACGATAGATTCTAGAAGTAATACATGAGATTTGCAAGCGAGTAGAGTCGGTGTCGATCAAACTCGACTAGCCAGCAAAACCTGAGTAAAAACCTGAGTACTTAACGCATTCATTGTTTTGATATTTTCTTGAGGAAGGTCATCGATCGTGGGGAAATTTTCAATGGCTAGCTCGAGACTCGACTCACGAAGAATGTGGAAAATGGGATAAGGCGAGCGGTTCGTCCAGTTCTCTCGGTCATCAATTTGGGTATCGGCAAATTGATACTGAGGATGAAAGCTAGCGACTTGAAAAACGCCAGACCAGCCATATTGCTCTAGCATATCATCGATAGTGTCCAAAGTTTGATTGAACGATTCAAAATCAGAGAGCTGCCGATGAACTATTACCAATGTTGTTTCTATCTCAGGCCTGTCATCTAGCAGTTTGAATTCCTCATGCAGTTTTAGCATAAGGGCTTCAGTATCCTCAGCGTCCGAAACTGTGTAGCGGATTTTATCGGCGTCGAATACGCTTTTTGCAAATGGACAAAGCTGTAGCCCAATGACGGTGTGTTTCAGCCAATTTTTGACCAAAGAAATGATAGATGCACTATCTGACATACTGGTTAACCTTAATTACTTTAGCTGACTGAACAGGGGCGCCTGATTGTACGTCACTATTCTATCGAGTGTCAGCACCTGGCTTACAAAATCATTCTGATGTGATTTTATTCCTTAAATATTAGTCAACTTGAACAACACCAAATAATAACGAAGGGCATTCATACCATGAACCCAGAAGTCGCAGGCTGGAAATTGAATTGAAAATGGCGTTTGAGAATCACAAATAGTCGAAGATATTCATTGTGCTTTTTTAACTAGAGAGACCAAAAGTTTAATTTTTTCTCAGTCGTCTCTCATTCAATTGCAGCCATTGCAGGGCAATTATAGTCGCTGACGACTTAATGATGCCATCGGCTAACCACTGATAGGCAGTATCAACATCAACTACTTCGACTCGAATGTCTTCATTTTCTTCGGCTAGTCCATGTATGCCGCCAATGCCATTGCTATCGACTATTCCACAAAATAAAGTACACTCTTCTGTCGTGCCGCCTGGGCTAACATAATAACGACATATTTTTTCTAGCTTTTTTATCTCGCAGTTGGCTTCTTCCCTACTTTCCCGAATGGCAACGTCTTCTACTGTTTCGCCTTCATCAATCACTCCGGCAACACACTCCACAAGCCAGGGCGACGTTTCATCATGAATGGCTCCGGCTCTAAATTGCTCTATCAGGACGACTTTTCTGCGCTTGGGGTCATAGGGTAATAAGGCAACAACTGATCCGCGTTCGAATATTTCTCGGGTGAATACGGTGCTAGCACCGCCATCAAATAACTCATGTGAGACTGCATATTCTTCCAGTCGAAAGTATTTTTCGAATAATAACTCGTGATTTTCGAGACGCCATTGATAGTTCATAGTTGGACAGTTTCAATCAAGTGTTCAGGTTTTTTCCAGTATTTGGATAACTTGTTGTAAATCTTGTTCAGTGTCTACACCGGGCCCTGGCAATTCGGCGGCTAGTTCAGTGTGAATGGTGTATCCATTCCACAGCGTTCGCAGTTGTTCTAATTTTTCCCGTGTTTCGAGTTCGCAGACTGGCAGTTTCGTGAATGTCTTGAGGAAGCCGACTCGGTAAGCGTAAATGCCAATGTGGCCGCAGAATTGTTGCGTTTTTTCATCACGGCCAAATGGAATCAGAGACCGGCTGAAATAATTGGTTACGCCACGACTATCATGAACCAGCTTTACCTGATTTGGGTCGAGTGCCCGCCTGCGGTCGATTATCTTATGCAAGGTAGCCATATCACAATTCGATTTTGCCAGGTTTGCAGCTACCTGTGTCATATTAACTGCAGGCATTAATGGCTCGTCGCCTTGCAAATTGACGACAATTAAATCATCACCCCACTCTCTTGTTTGCGCGACTTCGACTAGTCGATCTGACCCAGTTTGATGTTGGTCGCTGGTCATGCAAACATCGCCACCAAAATCGATGACGCAGTCGGCTATTCTGCGATCGTCGGTTGCCACTACAACATTTTGCGCTTCGCTACGAATGGCCGCTTCATAAACCCATTGAATCATGGGTTTATTTAAAATGGGGCGGAGGGGCTTGCCTTCTAAGCGGGTGGAGGCAAATCGTGCTGGGATGACGACATTAAATTGTGGCAACATATTGCTAAACTGACCTAGTTATTGACCAAGGGTGCTTCTATATGTGTTCGAGTTCATCGCTGGTCAGCTCCCGTGCTTCTTCGGGCAGCATGACGGGAATACCGTCTCTGATCGGGTAAGCCAGGCGCGAGGTTCGAGACAATAGCTCTTGTGCTTTTTTATCGTAGACCAACGGCCCTTTAGAAATGGGGTCTACGAGGATATCTAGCAAATGTTTATCCATGATATTTAGTCTCCAGCAACTGTAATATTTTACTTTCAAGGTCGGTAGAAAAGTTGATGCCCAGTGGTACTACCCAGATGTTATCGTTCGCAATCCCTTTTAGTTTTACGGCATCTTTGTGAGTGACCAAAATGGGTAATTCGGGCTTAAGTTCGAGATCACTTGCTGTGAAGGCATGATGATCTGGAAACTCATGAACAATGGGATCAATACCAACCTGTACCAGGCTGGCAAAGAATATTTCAGGAAAGCCAATGCCAGCCAAGGCATGAACTTGTCGCCCTTTGAACTGAGTGATATGAACCTTGTTCAATGGGTCGTTTAGGTTCCAGACTTCATTAAAAAATTCAACTATCTGATTGCCATCTCGATTGATGGTGATGTCTGCCTTATCTAAACGGCTACGGGACTCTCTGAGTGGACCCGCTGGAATCATTAAGCCATTACCAAATGCGACTAGTCGGCATACCACAATTTCGATGTCACGTTTCAATCCGTAATGTTGCAGTCCATCATCCGATAAAATGACATTGGTATCAGGGAATTGCGCTAAGATTTGTTTTGCCGATTCGATACGATTCGAGCCCACACCAATCGGGCACTGGCAAATTTCGGAGGTCATATTGGCTTCGTCACCAGCCCCAATGTTTATTTGACCATCACTTAATATTTGTACTTTATTTTCGTTACCACTCTTGTATCCGCGAGTCACGATAGCAGGGTGATATCCCTTGCTTTTTAGTACTTGAAATAGTGCGATGACGACCGGCGTTTTCCCATTCCCACCAAGTGTTACGTTACCAACGACAATCGTGGTAACCGGTAGTCGAGTGGATGGTAATAACCCGATGTGATAGCACAGTCGCCTGATACGAGATAACAGGTAATAGAGCAAGGACAAGGGCATGAGAGCAATCGAAAGTGGGTTCATCGACCATAACCACCAACCTTGACGTTTATGCGTTGAGGCCATCATCCAATGGCTCATGACGGACTTGTCCAACGTAATTGGCAGGTCTGTTGGTTGACTGGTAATGCCTGTTTGCTCTGTAACACTCATATCGGCATCCCGAAATTGCATTGAATGCAGCTTGGCGTAAGTACCGTTTGATTCAAGCAAACTATTATGATCACCCTGCTCTAGCAACTTGCCTTGATCAAGCACCAAAATTCTATTCGCATGTTCGATGGTCGATAGACGATGGGCAATAACCAGTGTCGTGCGATTCGTCATCAAGTTTTCAATCGCGTTCTGGATGTAGCGTTCTGACTCTGTATCTAACGCCGAGGTTGCTTCATCTAGTATTAATATCGGTGCGTCTTTTAATAAAGCACGGGCAATCGCGATACGTTGGCGTTGACCACCGGATAGTAATACGCCTCGTTCACCGACCTCGGTGTCTAGCACTTCAGGCAGTGTCTCGATAAATTCCCAGGCATAGGCTTGTTTTGCGGCTTCGATAATTTGTTCATCGCTGACAGTATTAGATAGGCCGTAGGCGATGTTATTACGAATCGTATCGTTGAATAGACGAACGTCCTGCCCCACGTAAGCAACCTGTCGGCGAAGATCTTTTAGTTGGTAATCATGTATTCGTTCACCATCAAGCAGAATCTCTCCACCATCAAGTTCGTATAATCGGGGAATCAAATTGACTAAACTCGATTTACCACTACCAGATCGACCTACAATGGCAACCGTCTGGTTCGGCTCCACGTTGAAACTAATATTATCGAGTACCAGCTCATTATTATTGTGATATTTGAGCGCAATGTTATTGAATGACAGCTGGCCTTTGGCTCGATCTAAGCTTATTTTCCCACTGTCGTCTTCACTCTCGGATGCAGTAAAGGCGAAGATACTCTCACCGGCTGCGATACCTTCCTGGATGCTGGCATTAATCGACGACAGCACACGCATGGGGACCAATACCATCGTCATCGCAATGATAAACGAGACAAAGTCACCGGTAGTGATAATGCCGCGCATCGATTCCGAAGTGGCAAATGCAACGATAGCCGCAAAGGATATCGACACAATAAACTGGATAAACGGTACGCTAATCGCCTTAGCTACCGACAGTTTTAAATGTAGTTTGAGATTATTTTGGTTTATTTTAGAGAATTTTTTTCGCTCGAAATCATCGCCACCAAATATTTTGACGATTCGGTTCGAGTCGATCACTTCCTGAGCGACCTGCGATACATCACCCATCGACGATTGAATGCTTTTGCTCAGACTACGAAATCGCCCAGTTAGTTTGACCACTATCAGAAATATGATTGGGCCCGCTAACAAAAACACGCAGGTTAATTGCCAGTTAAGCCAAAACATATAACCAAGTAAAACGATGATACGTAAGCTGTCTTGAATAAAAACAGTCAGCGACGATGAAACCGCTGTTGCGACTCTTTCTACATCGAAGGAAAAACGAGTCAGAATAGCGCCCGAAGATGACTGATCATACTCGGTGCTGGTCATCGTGATAAGTTTGTCGAACATGGTTTGACGCAATGAATTAATGACGTTGCGGCCGATGTAATCCATGCAATAGGTTCGGGTGAAGATGGCAAACATACGCACCAAAAAGATCAGTATGATGGCAATAGGAATCATCTTGATAACGAAAGGATCGCCTTCGATAAAACCCTCATCAAGCATTGGCTTCATGATGTAAGCAAACGCGGCTTCTGTGCCAGCGAACACGATCATGGCAATAACCGCCATCCCAAAATAGGTTTTGTGCTCGAAAGCCAGGTTCAGCAAAGCCCGATAAGCTTTAACCCCGGTTGGTTTATCGTCAGTTGGTTTTGGGTCAGTTGCGGTTGTGGTCAAAGAGTTTACTCGATTTGTCGTGTGGTAGCGATTGAAACATGACTGAAGCCAAGCTTGCCGACAACATCCATAGCCGTCACCAACGATTGAACAGGGGAAGCAGCATCCGACTGAATGACTATTGGTCTATCAGCGCCATTCATGATTCGCTTTAACGCGAAGGATAAAGCGTCGCTTTTGGTGCTGCTGATTTCACGCGCGTTAAGAAAGAAATGCCCACGCGCATCAATCGTCAGGTTAAGCGGTTGTTTAGCCTTCGTCGTTTGACTATCGCTGGCCTTTGGCAACTGAATCTTTAATTGTGAAGTTGTATCGAACGTGGTTGATACCATGAAGAAGATCAACAGTAAAAACACCACATCGATCAGGGGTGTCAGGTTAATGTCGACATCTTCAACCTCAGATCGGTCGTTGAATTTCATGCTTTGGCTTTGGCTTTGGCTGGTTTTGGCTTTCTAGTCTTGTCATCTAAAACATGGCCATGTAAAAATTCAACTAGCTTCATTGCCTCTGCTTCCATACCCATGACTAGATCATCGATTTTACGTTTTAGATGTCGATGGAAGATCAGACAAGGAATGGCGATCGTCAAACCGGCGGCTGTTGTAATCAATGCTTCGGATATCCCACCTGCAAGCTGAGCAGGATCACCAACACCTGAGGTTGTAATCGCGGTGAAAACTTTGATCATTCCGATCACAGTACCCAGTAAACCAAGCAATGGTGTGATAGTCGAAATGGTGCCCAGTGTGTTCATAAACCGCTCCATTTCATGGACTACGAATCGACCATTTTCCTGGATGCTTTCGCGAACCAGATCACGAGATAAGTGACGGTTTGATAATCCGGCTGCCAACACTTTGCCAAGAGGTGAGCCTTTCTCGATTTCTTGAATGTGCTTATCGGTGAGCGCTTTTTTTTCTAGCAGTATCCAGATACCTCTCACCAATTTTACTGGAATTACTTTTTTCTGGCGCAATGTCCATAAACGCTCTGCGATAATTGCGACAGCAATCACCGAACATAGCAATATTGGAATCATCAACCAACCACCTGCTTCAACCAGTTCTAACACAGAAACCACCACAGTTTTGAATGCGGCATATGATACTTGAATCAACACGAAGATGAGCAGTTTTTTAGCGCTGTGCTCGTGCTCTTTAGTCAGCACAAAGACAGGTTTTTTATTTTTGACTTCAGTGCCACAATCTGGGATGGCGTCTACGCTGGCTTTCTATTCGAAAATTGTCTGAATCACTATAAAAACTCACTGCTCCATGTTTGTCTGTTCGGTATATTTCGCTATTAATCGCTTTGTAACGGGTAACTACCTCTGGTTTGGGGAAGTTCCAGCGATTATCTTTACCGACAGTAAATATGACCGCCTTTGGCGATACCTGGTCAATAAAACCAGTCGTTGATGAGGTTAAACTGCCATGATGCGGAGCAACTAACAGGTCTGCTTTTAGGCGATCTGGGTCGATACTGACTAACCAGTCTTCCCTTTCGGCTTCGATATCGCCAGTGAGCAACACGGCGTGTTTGCCCTCTATTTTTAGTACACAGGAGCGATTATTGGTATCGTCCATCAGCGCGACATTCGGGCCCTTCTGTGGAAAGGCCAAAAATTGGAAATCAACACCATCCCAACGCCAGGGCGACCTGCCATGACAAGGCTGAACCAGCTGATCGAGGTTAAAACGCTGTCGTATTTGTCTCGGCGTACCCGAAATCAAGGTCGCAGAATCGAAGTTGGATCTAAATGTATAGAACCCACCGCTATGGTCTTGATCAACATGGCTGATGACCATTAAATCTGGTGTCAGAATATTATAATGCTGTAAATAGGGCTGAACCACCCAGCTACCTGCACTGAATCCCTGATTATTACCGGGCCCAAAATCATAAACCAGGCTGTGATGCCTGGTTCTAACGATGACAGAGGTGCCCATTCCAACATCAAGTACAGTCATTTCATATCCACCGTACTCAAGTTTTTCCGGTCGCCACATAACCGGTAGCAGTACGAGTATCAGTGCGAGTTTTTTAGCAGGAAAAGCGCGAGGCATCATTAGTATGGCAAGACCGACTAACGATAAAATGAGTAATGGCATCGGAATGTAGGCAATGCTGATGGCGGCGAATCCGGATTCCAGCAACCACTCCAAATATCCCAATAAAAAGGTCATGCCTCGATCACAAACGATTAATAGCCAATCAGTGTATGGCAAATTAACCGAGGCACAAAAACTGGCTAATAATGCTAATGGCAGTAGTACAAAACTAACGGCGGGTATCGCGACCACATTGGCCAAAAATCCCGCAATATTAACTTGCCCAAAAAGCACAATGCCCATTGGAATAAACATCAGTGTGAAAACCCCCTGGACTAATAACAACTGTCGAAGCCAGCTTTTGTGTTTATTTAGGTGCTTATCTGACTGCTTATCTAATGGGTGATTACTCAGTAGATACTGTGCAAAACCGATAATCAATAACGCACCGACGCTTAACCACAACGAGGTCGAACCAACTGCCAGTGGGTCTATTATCAGAATGAACACGACCGCCGTGGCGATAGTATTTAGCAGGTTATTTGAAAGGCGATATTTAAGCGCAAAGAAAATAACGCCAAGCATGATGAGTGCACGAACGGTGGGAATACTAAAGCCAGCCAGTGCGGCGTAACTTAGACCCGCAATGAACGATAAAACGGCTGAAAACTCTAGACGGTTATAACGGTAGTGAAAAAAGTAAACCTGCCACAACCATCGACCGAGTAGATAGAACAAGCCTGATATCAAGCCGATATGTAAACCTGAAATTGCCAATAAATGGGCTGTACCGGAATCTTTCAGGATCTGTTTCTGCGATAATTGAATATCACTGCGATAGCCAATAGTCAGCGCTTTAATCAACCCCTGGTTGTCACAACCCTCACATTTGTGATCGATTGATTGTGCCACTTTGGATCGCAGTTGGTTAATGTTCCACCAAGGTGTGTGGTCGAGTAATCGATTGCCACTTGATTTTTTGATATAACCTGTAGCGCCAATACCTTTCACCAAAAGCCAACGTTCGTAATCGAACCCCGCTGGATTGTGGAACCCACTGGGCCGTCTAAGTTTAGCCCTGAACTGCCAACGCTGACCGGCTACAGGTAATTGTTTGCTACGATACCAACTCAATCTAATTTTATTCGGTAACCGCTGATTGTAGCCTTCGATAAAGTCAGGCTTGACCAAAAACCGAACTGACCGTGGCTTAATTTCGGGAATATCGACAATAACACCGGACAACATCACCACTTGATTATCAAAACTGTTGTCGAGCTTAAGATTGACGGCGGACTGAAAGTAAAATCCGGCCCAGAGGTAAGCCGAGAGAATAATTAAAACGATGCGATATTTAGGCACTAAAACAGCAAGTGCCAGGACTATCGGTAAATAGGAAGGCCAGTATGGGTCGTTTAATTCACTGCTGAAAAAGGCGAATAATAAACCTAAAATTAGCGCTATCGCGTTGGTGATCATGTCATCCGTGGCTGTCCTGACAGCTAATTCCTGTTAGCCAATGTTAACGCTTTACACACTAGGCGATTTACACAGATAATACAAACAAGATGCCGAAATACTTATTCAAAAAACACCTACCTCACCCTGACATAATCATTAAGAATCGATGGATTAAATTGCTTGGTCCAAGATTGCAAGAACCAGGTTTGTGGCATATTAATCGTAAATCCTGCTCGAGCGGTATTGCCGTCGGTATGTTTTGCGCGTTTATTCCAATGCCTTTTCAAATGCTATTGGCAGCCATCGGCGCGGTATTGTTTAGAAGTAATATTTTGGTTGCCGTACCCATGGTCTGGATTAGCAATCCACTCACCATGTCCCCCATATATTACTTTTGCTATTGGGTCGGCGCACGGATACTCGACTCTAATATTGAGGGCTTCGAATTCGAATTATCATTCGACTGGCTGTTGTCCGGTTTACACGAAATTTGGCAACCTTTTTTACTGGGCTGCTTGGTTGTTGGTGCTACCGCCTCTGTGCTGTCTTTCATACTGATTAGAGTGATGTGGCGTTACCATATTTTAGGTCATATAAAAAATCGTATAAAACGCAGAAATTAAGAATTTTCAATCTTAAGTCGGTTCGTTTAAATGAATTTGTTCTGGATAATACTGGCTACAATCGCTTGTGTTATCAGCAGTATTGGCCTGTGTTTTTGGCTGTTGCAAAAAGCCCGTGATAACAGTTTCACTATTTGGTTTTAGAGTATATTGCCTGTCCCATTATCCGCATTACCGTGTTACTCATCATCGTCTGTTTACTTTACCCGAGCACGGGCGCTGAATCGTCAACACATGGTTTCTGGCAGGTTTTGCTCCAGTATAATCATATTAACACCGCGATTAATATTTTGTTTTTTGGTAGTTTGCTATTGTCATTTCTACCGATTCTAAGTCACCCCATATTCACCCTGCCCTTGTAAAGTTGTTTATCAATCGCCTTGGTTTT
>JBDNJA010000131.1:0-4623 GCA_041688005.1 Gammaproteobacteria bacterium | reverse complement strand
TGTGCTGTTGCGAGGTTAGTGTCGGGCTCAAAGGCAGGACTCTCTTCCGCCAGCTCTAGATCGTCGGTGGACTGGTGAAATTTTTTGCGGCGAAAATAGTCAATGCAACGAAATGATGCAATTCGAAACAGCCAGGCAACAAAGACACCATCGCCTCGATAATGGTTCAAATTGCGATACACCGAGATAAGTACGTCTTGCATGATGTCCATCGCATCGTCAGCGTTACCACTCATTCGCAACGAGTAGTTATACACCCGTTTCTCATAGCGCTTAACGAGTTGTAGCCACGCGCGTTCGCTACCCTCGATGGCGCTTTTGATGAGTTGCTCGTCGCTTTTCCGGCTGAACACGTACTTCCCTACAAAGGATTACTTTAAGTTGTTGCCTGGGTTTGGCCACTTCGTCGAATGGTCCTAGTCGACTTACCCTAATGACGGGACAAACCGGTAGAAAGTTTGGTCGCATGGACAATTTTCCTAGGTTATTCTCATTTGCTGTAGCAATCACCTCCATGGATGTTTCATGACTCAGCGCGCAAAACCCAAAAAAGCCGTCGTCGTACTGCTCGATAGCCTGAACCGACATATGCTTGGTTGCTACGGCGGTCAGGAATTTGAAACGCCCAATATCGATCGACTCGCGAAACGGTCACTTAAATTCACGAATCACTACACCGGATCCTTGCCCTGTATGCCTGCGAGGCATGACATTTTGGTCGGTGCGATGGATTTTCTCTGGCGACCCTGGGGCTCAATCGAACTCTGGGAACGCCCCATTACCCACTATTTACGCCGAAAGGGCATACCAACCCAGTTATTTTCGGATCATCCGCACTTGTTCGAGACCGGGGGTGAGAACTATCACACGGATTTTTTCGCCTGGGACTACACCCGAGGCCATGAGAGCGACCCCTGGAAAACAAGAGAAGATCTTAGCTGGGTGGGTACACCGACCCTGCCGGCCAAAGCCAAATACGCTGAGAAAACGGGCAAGTTGGGTTATGACCTGTCTCGTACCTGGTTCAAGGATGAGGTAGATTTCCCGGGTCCTAGAACCATGAAATCGACTGCGGATTGGCTCGGTGAAAACGGCAGCTTTTTGGATGAGTTTTTGGTTTTTGTCGATGAGTTTGACCCCCATGAACCCTTTGATACGCCGAAACCCTGGGCGAATAAGTATGACCCAGACTGGGAGGGTGATTTGCTCATCTGGCCACCCTACGCAATAGGAGGCGTGGAGAACGGCGTGATCGACGCTCGCCAGGGGCAGCATATCCGTGCCAACTACGGCTCCAAACTCAGCATGATCGACCACTGGTTCGGCAAAATTTTGGATGAAATGGACAAGGGTTTGTGGGATGACACGATGTTTATCCTCTGCACGGATCACGGTCATTATCTTGGCGAAAAAGATATCTGGGGTAAGCCGCGGGTGCCTCAATACGAGACGCTTGGACATACACCGTTGATGATTGCGGCGCCTGGAGTTGCGCCCGGTGAGATTGATGCCCTGACAACAAATGTCGATATTCACGCGACCCTGGCGGAACTGTTCGGTGTTGAGTCCGACCATGTCACTCATGGGAAGTCATTGTTGCCGCTAATTTACGGTGAAAAAACTTCCGTCCGTGAATATGCCCTCGGAGGCATATTTGGCCAATGGGTGCAGATTCAGGATGGCAAGAACAAGTACGCAAGAGCACCGGTGGGTGATGGTTTCCCTCTTTCTATGTGGTCCAACCGTTGGTCGACGATGCCGGTGCCTTCTATGCCAGGCTTACGTTTACCCAACCCTGACCACCGGGCCTATTTGGACTTTATGCCTGGGTCTGATGTACCCGTTATCCGCCAGCCATTTCAGCAGGGGGATATGCTGCCCTTCTGGGCAATGGCGCCTCAGGTAGATGATCATCATTTGTATTCGATTTTTAACGACCCTGGAGAGACTCAGAATCGAATAGGTGACCCGGATGAAAAACGCATGTTGGAGCTACTCCATACTGCATTAACTGAAGTGCAGGCACCTGCCGAGCAGTTCGAGCGACTCGGTTTAGGCTAACGAATCCCGTAATTACCCTGACCGGTAGAACCATCTAGGTCCAGAGCGCGTCTCAATTGACTAACAAGTGTGGTTTTTCGCCATCAATCTGAGACGTGCTTTTAAAACCCTTTAAAAAACAATTGGATAAAAATTGGCGCAAAATGTGCTTCTTCGATGTAGAACAAAAGTCAAAATAAAGATTACAGCAACAAAGTGTCATGAAAATGCGCCGAGGTTGTGCGCCATGGCGCCGCTCGAATCGACAATCTAAGGGGTAAGCATGTTAACCATTCGGGATCTCTCGAAAACCTACAGCAACGGTCTAAAGGCGCTCAACAAAATAAATCTTGAGTTGGAGCCCGGCATGTTTGGATTGCTGGGACCCAATGGTGCGGGCAAGTCATCGTTGATGCGAACCCTTGCCACGTTGCAAGAGCCAGATGAAGGCTCAGCGATGTTGGATGAAATTGATATTCTGAATGACAAGGACGCGCTGCGTCGAGTGCTCGGCTATTTGCCTCAGGATTTTGGCGTCTACCCAAGGTTAACGCCTCTGGTGATGTTAGACCACTTCGCGATGTTAAAAGGTGTCGTGAATAAAGGAGAGCGGCGCGACCTTGTTGATAGCCTGCTACATCAGGTCAATCTTTATGACGTGAGAAAAAAAGCGATTGACACTTTTTCCGGTGGCATGAAGCAGCGATTCGGCATTGCTCAAGCCCTGATTGGAGATCCACGGCTGGTGATCGTCGATGAACCGACAGCTGGCCTGGATCCATCGGAGCGAAATCGATTTCACAACCTACTGGCAGAAATTGGTGAAAACACCGTTGTTATTCTTTCCACCCATATCGTCGATGACGTAACCGACCTGTGCAGCAACATGGCCATTATGGGAGCCGGAGAAATTCTCCTAACGGGTAAGCCGAGGGAGGTGATTGAGCGCATTAAAGGCAGTGTTTGGAGTAAGCAGATCAATCGTGGCGAACTTATCGAGTATCAAAAAAACTTCCGGGTGATTTTATCTCACCTGCGGGAAGGCCATACGGTTATCCACGTCTTATCAGACGATCAGCCGGATGGATTCGATCATCAAGAGGCTAATTTGGAGGACGTTTACTTCGCCACGTTAATCAATCACGGCATCGCCGTTTCTCTATGACTTCACTGACGAGGAACATTTGATGTTTTTGGAAAATTTAAAGTTTGAGCTGAACTATCATCGCCAGCAATACGCGTTCTACGTGATGGCTGGGATTGTCTTCCTACTATTTTTTTTGGCGATGGCGACACCTAATGTCACGATTGGCGGTGGCGGTCCGAATGTCAATCTGAACGCCACTGCGACAATTTTTGATTCCCTGCTGCTGGTGTCGTTTTTTTCAATTCTCATGTCCATCTCGTTCACCGCCAACAGTGTACTTCGAGATTATGAGTATAATACCATTGAGTTCTTCCTATCACGGCCCTTGTCTAAGGTTGGCTTTATCTATGGCCGATTTGTCGGCAGCTTTTTCTTTGGCGTCCTGATCTATTTTGCCGGGTTGACGGGAATTCTGACCGGTGAACTGATGCCGTGGCTGGATCCAGAGCGACTCGGCCCCTTCAGTTTGACACCCTATGTCTATGGAACGTTAGTCGGCGGTTTGCCGAACCTTTTTATCTTTAGTTGCATCTTCTTCTGTGTGGCGGCAATTACTCGATCCCTGGGCTACACCTATGCCGTTGCCATGGTGTTATTGATGTTGAGTATTTTGTTGGAGTTTTTTACCGATAGGGAAACGATACAGCTCACCAGTATTCTAGATCCCTTTGGCACCACTGCGGTTGACGAGCTCACGCGTTACTGGACACCTTACGAGCTGAACCGCAATCTACCGCCTTTCTCTGGTCCTATACTCGTTAATCGCGTCCTTTGGTTGTTTATTGCAGTTTGCTGCCTGATCGCAAGTTATAAGTTTTACCCTTTCTCGATCAATCGAAGTGGGAAAATAAAAACCGTAGAAGCCCCTAACGTAGCCCCGTCACCGGTTGTTTCTTCACCTGTGAAAAAGGTTTCCAGCCGATTTGATGTGAGCGCACAATTGTTGCAATTCTTGTCTCAGACCCGGCTAGAAATTCGAAATATTGTGTTTAGTTTGCCCTTTGTCATTGTCATGGTGTTCGGCATGATTCTAGTAGTGGCTGGAGCCATCGGTAATCTAGGCAATATCGCTGGCACACCGGTTTACCCTACAACCAGTAATATGATGGACGTGATCAACGGAGTGTTTGCCATTCCGCTGCTGGCGATATTGGTTTATATGTCCGGCGATATGATGGCTCGAGAGCGTTCAACTCGCAGTCACGAAATCATGGATGCCATGCCGTTTCCCAACTGGATCATGATTGCCGCTAAATGGGTCGGGCTAACGACGGTTGTTATCATGATGTTATTAGCCGTGATATTCGCAGCCATCGTCTTTCAGTTAGTTAATGGTTACTACGACATTAGTCTGTTGCAGTACTTGCTGGGGTCGTTGTTCTTTTTTCAGTTACCGTTGTATCTGATGGTGACCTTGTCGGTGTTTTTCTATGTGT
>JBDNJA010000130.1:0-19854 GCA_041688005.1 Gammaproteobacteria bacterium | reverse complement strand
AGCTACGGCTCGATAGACACTTGATACGGATTCGATTTGCCCGATGAAATATCTCTGTTAATAGCAGGCTAGGCGCCGTATACGGACCCGTATGTACGGTGCTGTGGGAGGGGGCTACTTGAGTAGCTCCCTATCCCGATTGTACTTGCCTTGCACTGCGCTCAACATGATGGCCTTTAATATTCTATGGCGTTTCATTAACCTGCTTCACTCCTTCCGATCCACTTCGTCATGGTTTAATAATGCCCGATTGTGCAACTTATGCCGATACTTTTCAATCACGCCTGCTTTTAATGCCTTTTTTGCTTGATGGGGTCGATTTCCAGATATTTCATTCATAGCAATCCGCCTGCGTCGATAATGTCACAGCTTTCCTGTCTCTTTTGGCTTGAGTAGCCTGCCGACTATCTCCTTGAATGTCCTTTCAGGTGGGGATTGCTGCTTCGGCACGATTTGACGGCTGATCACGAAAAGCGACATCCTTCGAAACTTGACTCTTCTCATGTGGAGCAATTCCTGACATTTTTGGCCGTTGAGCGCAAGGTTGCGGCAGCAACACAGAAAATTGTTTTGAACGCCCTGGCCTTTTTGTACAATAAGTTCCTTGATCAACCGCTAAACGATATGAGCTCTTTTCAACGGGCGCGTAGTCAACAAAAGATTCCTATCGTTTTAACTCGTGCTGAAGTTGCTACACTCCTAGCAAATTTACAGGGCACAACTTTGTTGATTGCATCACTTTTATATGGCTCTGGTCTCCGTCGTATAGAAGCGATCAGGTTACGCGTCAAAGATATCGACTTTGATCACCTGCAAATTCAGGTTTGGAATGGTAAGGGGTTTAAGCATCGTTTAACTACATTGGCGCCCGAGTTGAAAGTAGCCTTACAAACCCAAATTGATCAGGTACATCTGTATTTGCTAAAGGATAGGCAGAATGAACAATATGCTGGTGTTTGGATGCCTGATGCTCTGAATAGGAAATATGTCAATTCAGCGCGTGAACTCGGTTGGCAATATTTATTCCCGTCTTCAAAGCTTAGCTTTGAATCTGGCACTCGAAATCTCCGAAGACACCACATTGATGAGTCCAATATCAATCGGTTTATAAAACTCGCTTCAAACAAGGCAGGCATTCTAAAACATGTTTCTTGTCATACGCTACGTCATTCTTTTGCGACTCACCTACTTGAATCCGGTGCCGATATTCGAACAGTTCAGGAACAACTTGGCCATCAGGATGTAAAAACGACTGAGATTTACACGCATGTTTTGAAACGTGGCGCCAAGGGCGTGAGGAGCCCTTTCAGTGACCTGTAAACCATTACAGATCGCTGATAGAAAAGTTAGGGGTAAAGCTTTGGTGGAATACCTTTAGTATTAAAAGTGAGGTATACAGAAATTCTCCCCAGTTTCGCAAAGCTGCAATAAGCCAACCAAAACTTCAATCCACCACTATTCAGTCAACTTCCCAATTTTCCCCACCACCCCCTTAGTCAACACCACATAGTTACCCAACAACACCAAACAAAATCCAAACAGCGCCTCAACACTCCATTGATACCCTTCGAACAAAGTCGAGATACCCAGTGCTATCACTGGAAACAGGACTGCGCTGTAGGCTGCTTTGTCTGCACCGATTCGGCCGATTAGGGTGAGGTAGCAACCAAAAGCGAGGATTGATCCGAATACACTGAGGTAGGCCAGCGATAGGCTATAGCTGATTGATGTGTCGTAGTTGAAGTCGGCTCCATTAAAGAGCGCAAATACGGTCATGATGATTGCGCCATAGGCCATGCCCCAGGCGTTGGTTTGCATTACCGGCAGGTTGTTTTTTTGATTTCGGGCGGACAGGATATTGCCGATGGATGCTAAGAATGTGGCGATTAGGCAAAGCCATAGTCCATGCCAGCTTTCGGCATTGTGTTCGACGATGGATAGCTCAGACCAGAATATGGCGGCGATGCCCGCGATACCAAACATGGCACCGACTATCACTCGGTCGTTGACGCGTTTGCCGAGAAAAATAGCACTGTTGACAATGTTCATTAATATGACGGTTGAGAACAGCAGTGCGACGATGCCAGATGTGAGTAACTCGGTTGCCCAGTAGAAAACGAGATAGTTACTAGAGAATAGAAACAGCCCCTGTAGTGCCATGAACCGATGTTCGGATAGGCTAAATTTGAGATTCTTTTGACGCCATAAACAAAAACCTAACAAGATAATGGCAGCCAGTGCAAAGCGATAAACTAACGAGACCTCTGGATCGACAGTGCCTAGTTGGAATTTGATCGCGAACCAGGTGGAACCCCAGATTAATACGGCTGAGATATAGAGGTTAGTAGAACTCATTAACATTAGATTATCTTTTAGCTGTAGATTTTAATTAACAATCGCAGCCATCCAGAAAACTGATAGCGCGTTTAAAATGTCCCGATAATCGCACAGGGTTTTTAAGTCAAAATTCTGACCCTTATTTTGATAAAGACTCAGCAAGTTTTCTGCCTGGCTCGCCGTAAACTTGCCTTCGTTGCACAGTGTTGCCAAATCCCAATAGGGCGATGCCATCGTGGCGTATTCCCAGTCGATTATCCATACCCTAAGAGTATGACTATGACTGTCGAATAATATATTTTCTAGCACCAGGTCATTATGTGATGGTACGAGCCTGTTTACTTGCTGCAAGACGTTTTTTACTTTTATTGTCGCATCGTGATAGCTATCGACTAGTAGCTGCTGCTTAGACTTTGGCATCAACTGATAATAACGTGAGAGTAATTGGTTTATGTCAACCGTGCCTTGAAAAACTTGACTGCTTTGGTGTAGCTGTTGCATGGCTGCGACTAGCTGCTTTAGTCGTTCAGGGTTGTTAAGGTCGGCCACTTCTAATGAACGAGATTGTCTGATGGTATTACTTAGGCTGTATCCGCTGCTGTCACGCCATAAACACTTTGGTGCCAGGCCCAGATTAAATGCAATGTTAGCATTATGGGCTTCCGCAACTCGGTTGATGTAGCCATTTGTTTTTTCTTTTGGGATTCGTAACACCCAATCATGTTTTGTATTTTTTAAGTGGTAGTTTAAGTTTGTGTAGCCTGGTAGTTTGTTAATGTCGAAGGCATCAATTGTGTAAGTCGATAGTTCTGGAATACGAGCGAAACTGTTTTCCAGTAGTTTTATAGTGTCGCTATTCACTATGTCCCTAAGTATTGATTAATTTCAGCGAGACCCGACTGATTGAGTAGTATTTCGGTTTTATCAATTTTGACGACCTGGCCATGATTGATAAATGCAGTACGACTTGATGCTAGCATTGCATCAGTAGGCTGATGGCTTACTAGTAGTGCACACATATTTTTATCTTCGACCATTGCTTTGACCAGTCCAATCATTTCCTCGCGCTGCGCCGGGCCTAGTGCGGCGAAGGGTTCGTCGAGTAGTAAAATTGGATGTTGCCGCACCAGTGCTCGGGCCAGTGCTACTCGTTGTCTTTGACCGCCAGACAAACTACCAGGACTACGCTTTTGCATGTCTTGCAGGCCCAGACTTTCAAGCGCTTGATCGATAGCTTCATTCTGTTGCGCTGTCAACTTTAGAGATGGATTGATACCCAATGCTATATTGGTGTAAATGTCTAAATGGGGGAACAGGTTATGTTCCTGAAATACCATCGTCACTGGTCGTTTGGCTGGTTGTAACGATTGAATTACCTGGGTTTCATTTTCGTTTTGGTTTTGGTTTTCTATTTCAATTTCGATTTTTCCGTTACTGGCTGGTAGAAATCCTGCGATGAGTTTGAGTAGCGTGCTTTTGCCTGAGCCACTGGGGCCAATCAGACTTAACACTTCGCCTGCATTAACGGAGAGATCGAAACACATAGCTAGTGCGTCTTTTGCTCTCCCTTTTACATTGGCTTTTTCATTGCTTGTTCCCTTACTTTTTTTTGGGTTCAGGTTTTGCGCTGTGCTCTGCTGTAAATAAGAAAATTGTAGTTGCTCAATATTCAACATTGGGTTTGCCTCCAATGAATTTTTCTAGCAACCAAAAAATCAATAAACAGAAAGTCAGTAGAAAAACAGCGGTAACGGCTGCATTCGGAATAAGATAGGCCGATAGCTGATGGTATAGCATGAGTGGCAATGTTGTGATCTCTGGTGTGCCGAATAAAGCAATAACGCCCAAATCACCCATTGCCATCGCTGCGACCAGCGCGCTAGACAAGCCGACTGGTTTACGTAGCAAAGGCCATTCGATGGTTTTAAAGCGCTGCCATTTTGTTAATGCTAGGCTTTCGCATAAATTTTGGTAACGCATTTTATTTTGTCGTATGGCAGGGCCAAGCGTGCGAATAACAAAGGGTAAACCCATCATCGCATTGATCGCAATAACAACTGGAATTGCCCAGTCAAAAACATTGAGATGAGGCGCCATCAACACGAAAAGACCTGTACCAATTACCAGTGGCGGTACAACATAAACTATTGATCCTAACATTTCGATGAGGTTGGCTTTTCTTTTTCGTCCTAGAACAGCGAGGTCGGAACTGGTATCGAGTAATAGCCAACCAGCAATAACCGCAAGGCTTGAAGCACCCAGACCAATTAATAGAGTTAGACTCGCTGATAGCCATAATTTTGGTTGTTTAATGACGGTGAGTATTGATCCATTGATTGAGTCGATGAGCGTCGCAACTAAGGGCATACTCACAAATATGACTGCGACGAGTATGATGATGCTGTTCAATACTCGGTTTGTTGATTGGGTGTTAAGTTGTGCATTCGGTAACGTTATTTCTACGTCGGGCAACTTATGAAATAGGGAGCTAGCCCAGGCAACCAATAAACATAAACCTAGTTGCAATAGTGCGAGCGCCACGGCGCGAGGGGGATCAAAATCAAATCGAAGGGATTGGTATATTGCTACTTCGAGTGTTGTGCTTTTTGGGCCACCGCCTAGTGTTAGCACCACCGCAAAGCTTGTCAGACACAACATGAAAATTAGTAACGATATACCGGGCAAGCTCTCTCGTAGTGCTTGCCATTCGAGATGTCGCCATTGCTGCCAACGAGTGAACCCCAGTTGCTCGCTCATTTGCCAATGATGGGTCGGTATCGATTGCCAAACCGGGAGTAGTAACCGAACCGCTAGTGGCATGTTAAAAAATACATGTGCGAGCAAAATGCCATTGAGTCCATATAGAGATCGGCCTAGTGGGATCCAGCCATTACTGCCATAGACAGAGACAACACCCATCACGACGACAATCGAGGGGACGACTAACGGCAAACCAAATAGCCTTAGCAATAACCCTCTGAAAGGAAATGTGCCGTAGTGTGCCAATGCTCTTGCAACCAACAAGGCGAGTACAATGCTAAGGCCAGCAGACAGAAGTGCTTGCCATAAACTAAAAAATATTACTCGCTGAATGTAACTACTTTGCCAAAACGGTAGGTTGGCAGAGTCACCCCTTATTAGACTAGTTTGGGCTAACAAACTCAACAATGGCGCAAGCACGGCTAGCGCCAATACTGCTAGTACCCAGTAGCCTGTTCTGGTAGGGCGGATTGGATGCATGGCAGAGATTATTGAGGCGTATTAATTTAGCAAGCTACTTATACCGATTACTCAGACATGACCTCTAACCACTCATTAACCCATTTTTTTCTTTTCTTTGCGATATCATCATCACTGAAAATAAGCGTTGTCCCTGGTTGAATCAATCCGTTGAAACCTTCGGGCAAACTGGTTTTAGCTAAAACGGCGGGGTACATCCAGTTACTGGTAGGGATGATAGTTTGGAATTTTTCTCCTTGCATAAATGATAAAAATCGGCGGCCTAATGCCTTCTGTTGGCTGGCTTCCACTAGTCCGGCTACTTCGATTTGTTGATAGTGGCCTTCGGAAAATTCTGCGGCAGCGAAGCGTTTGTCGTCTTCGGCGATAATGTGATAGGCAGGTGATGTGGTGTAGCTTAATACCATCGACGCTTCTCCCTTGAGGAACAAACCATAAGCTTCACTCCAGCCTTTGCTGACGGTTACGATTCGTGGAGATAGCTTCTTCCAGGCTTCATCGGCTTTGTCTCCATAAACTTTTTTGATCCAAAGCAACAAACCCAAACCTGGCGTGCTGGTACGTGGGTCTTGAATTAGAATAGTAGGCCCATTGTCATTTTCGACTAATTCTTTCAGGCTGATAGGCGGGTTTTTCAATAGTTCAGAATTATAAACAAAAGCGAAATAACCATAATCATAGGGTAGAAAAGTATCGTCTTTCCAGGATTGCGGAAGAGCAGATTTCGTCATTGCCAAGCGGTGTTTTGTAAATAGGCCACTCGCTCGAGCATCAGCTGTGAGGTTGGTGTCGATACCCAACACGACATCAGCTTTGGTGTTTTTTCCTTCTAATTTAAGACGGTTTAGTAACGAAACACCGTCCTCTAAACCAACCAGTGCCAGAGTGCAATTGCAGGTTTCTTCGAACGCTTTTTTGATCTGCGGACCGGGGCCCCAGTCGCTCGTAAATGAATCATAGGTATAAACAGTTAGTGTTGGCTTTGCAGCAAAGCTGGTACTAAAAACAAAAACACTAAGCACTAAGGCTGTGCCTATTTTTGAGATGATGGACATTTAAGGTCTCCATATATTGTAGAGTAAGTAATAGACATATAAATAGAGAGATGGGGGAAATCAAAACTAGATTCGCTCACATCCCTACACCAGTACTAACTGGATCAGGTTCATCGGGTTGGTGTTTAAACCTCTCAGCTTTGGCCAGCAATCGCTGGTTGAAGAGCACCCCGTTGAGGAATGTTGACTATAGTGGGTGGTGACTAGTGGTGCAAGGATAAGTAATCGGTAGCAAGCAGGTTATTTTGAACCAAAGTAGCCTTTTCCCTTTGTAACATCTTGTCCTTATTGACGGAGGCAGCGAGAGGCTATCGCGAGTCGGATGATGACTTTAATGACTAATTACTACGGTATTTCATGCCTGATTTCATTTCTTCAAACATTTTATAATCTGTTTCATCCATACCGAGGGTACGATAGGTTTCTTGCGCGGTTATATTCTCGTGTTCTACATAGAGCCTGAAGCCACACACATTGGTCTCATCCTCAGCTAGGTTTTTTACTTTTTCATAGAGTTTACTGTACAAGCCCATTCGACGAAATTGTGGTTGAACATAGACACTTTGAATCCACCAAAACAGACCATTGCGCCAATCGCTCCACTCGGTGGTAACCATGAGAGACGCCTGGATAATGTTGCCTTTTTCGGCAACCAGATAGAAACCCATTTGCGAGTTTTCGATCATGTTGCTCACGCCGGCATTGATGACTTCGGGTATTAAGTCCATGCCTTCGGTTTCTTTCGCCATTTTAATGTTGAATTCAGCTATGGCGGCTGCATCATTTATAGTTGCCTGTCGGATTTTCATATTCAGGGATCTCTTGTCTGTTTGGCTTTGCTTACCTATCTTCCTTTCTTTTTGGCTTTTTTTGCCTGCGCTTTTTCTAACTTTAGTGCGCGCAAACCTTCAAGCTGGGCTAGTTCTTTTATTACCTGGTCGGGGGTTTCCATACAAACACCTTCAAAACAACCGCTGCGTAAGTCAGACACTACGATGCGTGATACTTTTTCGAAATCGACCATGCCGCCTGAGACAATACAACCGCGTTTACGCGCAATGACTTCCAGTAATTCTATTTCGGTTTTTGGTAATTTATCTAACCCATATCGAGATTGAATGTTATACGGGTAGTTTTCAAGCATAAATTCAGCAACAAAACAGGCGATGTCCTGTAAATCAATTGCGGTGTCTTTTATGGCGCCAGTCGCTGCCAATCGATAGCCGCTGTTTTTGTTTTCGATATTGGGCCAAAGTACGCCGGGTGTATCAATCAAGGTGAGATGGGGTGAAATTTCGATACGTTGCTGCATTTTCGTGACTGCGGCTTCGTTGCCTGTTTTGGCGATTGCCCGTCCGGCCAGGACATTGATAATGGTAGATTTACCAACATTTGGAATGCCCGCTATCATTGCGTAAACCATCGAAGACCGATTGTTTCGTTCGGGTATGAGTGATCGGCACAGGCCGCGAATCTTGTCGTAAGCCGAACCCAGGTTATTGCAGGTGAGGGTTTTTACCGTGCTGTCTTTTTCAAGCTCGGTTTGCCAAAGCGCCAATAAGCGCTCATCACTTAAGTCACTTTTATTGAGAACCTTTATGCTCGGCTTGTGTTTTCGAATGCTCGCCAACATCGGGTTTTGACTCGAGAAGGGGATGCGTGCATCGAGCACTTCGATCACGATATCTACCTGCGGCAGAATTTTTTTAAATTCCTTGTTCGCCTTGTGCATGTGACCGGGGTACCACTGGATCATAATTTTTTTGCTATTGTCGCTATTCGCTAATTCTGGTCATTCTCCCATATTTCGGTCGGTATTATCACCAAAAGCACCGCTTCAAAACAAAATCAGGCATCATTTTAGTGTTGATAAAATTTGGCCGCTTTTTCGACGGCGATTGATACACCGTAACCGATTAAGCCTTCATCGGTATGTACTTCAACCAGAATGACACCCGCACCTAAATGATACCTTGCGCCCAATAGTATGATTTCTGGTACGGGACTAGGAAGGGGGGGGGTCGTGATTATTTTGTGATTTTCAAACGCCTATTCCTGTACTTTTGTCATTAACTTGAATCAGCTATCTTAAATACGCTACCATTCAGGTTACGGCTCGGCTAATTAAGGCCAAACTGGCATTATTTAAGTGATCTATTCTATATAGACGTTGGAAAATACTAACCATTCAGTTTATTATCGCGTTTTATTTTTTCACCCTGAATTTCCCTTTCGTTCTATGTGTCGAATCATTTGATTCTTTATGACATTGTGTGCCCTTGGGAACAATGATCCTCAACATTGGAAGATATTTTGAATCTATCTCAGTTTCTCGAATTACTGAATGACTCATTCAGCGAGGTTGAATTTGACGTTTCGATTGCATTAATTGATTCACTGTATCAATTTACACCATCCGCTTTTCGTAATGGCAGTGCCGTAAGCTCTGCGGCACAAAATCATGGTTCTTGTAAAATACTCAGCTTTGGCCTGATACAAAAATTAGATGAACAACAGATACTGCGTTGTTTTGGTAGTTTTTATCAAGCTGTTTTAGAGTCACCAGAGGGTGACGATCATCAAAATATTCGACAGTTTATATTACACGGCTGGAACGGTGTTGTAATTGAAGGCAATGCTTTAACCGCTGTTAATCCTCCATCAGCATCAACAGAGGCAAACTAATGACCAACTCTGCTAACATTATTACCGAGCTTGAAGCTGAATTTGTCGAGCTTTATAAAGTTCTTAAATTTGAAGGACTGGCACACAGTGGCGGATTTGCCAAGCAAGCTATCGCCAATGGCCTTGTCCGTGTGAATGGAGAAGTAGAAACTAGAAAACGGAAGAAAATTATTCCCGGTGATAGAATTATTTTTGACGGTCAGTCTATTAATATTACTTTAAAATCCAACTAAAATTACGAATCTCTAATTACTAAGCTTTAGTCCCACTTATCCATTTCAGGCACTGGATTTACGTTCCAGCTAGCTATCAGGTCTTTTCATGTCAAACCCATTTGTAGTCACAGCGCTTTATCATTTTACCAGGCTTGATGATTTTCAAGCTTTACAAAAACCACTACTCAGTAAGATGTTGGCACTGGATGTCAAAGGTACTCTACTGTTAGCACATGAAGGGATTAACGGCACGGTTGCCGGAGCTCAGGCATCTATCGATGAGTTGCTCGAGTGGATTCGATCTGACAGCCGTTTGTCCAGTGTCGATGCCAAGTTTTCATTTGATGATAGCATGCCTTTTTACCGGACCCGAGTGAAATTAAAAAAGGAAATTGTCACCATGGGTGTGGAAGATATCGACCCAATCAATTCTGCTGGTACCTATGTTAACCCAGAAGACTGGAATGTTTTGATATCTGATCCTGACGTAGTACTGGTTGATACGCGAAATGATTATGAGTCGGCCATTGGGACTTTTAAGGGTTCGATTATTTCAAATACAACTTCGTTTCGTGAGTTTCCTGATTACTCGGCTAAAGAACTAACCCATTTTAAACAACGTAAGGTAGCCATGTTTTGTACCGGTGGCATTCGGTGTGAAAAATCGACTGCTTATTTAAAGCAGCAGGGCTTTGAAGAGGTATACCACTTGCAGGGTGGCATTTTGAAATACCTCGAAGAAGTGCCAGAATCTGAATCGCTTTGGGAAGGCGAGTGTTTTGTATTCGATAATCGAGTCAGTGTGAATCATGCGCTGGAAAAAGGTAGTTATGACCAGTGCCACGCCTGCCGATTACCCATTACCGATGAAGATAAGAAAAGCGAAAAATATCAACAAGGTGTGAGCTGCCCAAGTTGTTACGATAAAAAGTCAGATACTCAGCGCCTAGGATTCATGGAGCGTGAGAAACAGGTGCAACTGGCTAAGCAACGAGGTGAAGCGCATATCGGGTCGGCTGTTAAGCCAGTGGCGGCTAGGCATAAAGCTGAAAAGAACTTAGCCAAACAAAACCAATCACTTTAGCCGGCTAAAGTTTTTCTATTTTTTGTAGTCGGTTTTGATCATCGGTGATCAATCGAAAGCGCCCTTGAATTCCATTTGAATTCACATAGAACCTAAAGTTATGGGCGGGTAGTTGCAGTTTCGACAATGATGTATTTTATCCAGCCCTGATAGATTGATTCGGTTTTCGCTGCCGAAAGGTAGAGTGAAAATTGGTAGCTCTTGCTCAATTCGCTGGCTGACTACGTTTACTCCCGAGCCACTTGATAATCGGTTCCCATTTGATCTAGGTCTCGACTGGTCAGGTTAGTTGAGACCGTGCTTTAACCCGATTCACCTTTCTATTTTAATACCATGATTGATCGCATAACAGCCTCGATTTATTATGTTGCTTCCTCCTAAAACGTCCGCTGGCCTTTGGAGATGACTATTATTGTATGTCCAAGGCCAGAGTAACAGCAACAATTGGATTTATTCTGACTTGGGTGGCTGTAGAGATAGACCGGGTTTTTCGAATATCCGTCCATAACCGCTAATTTTTTCGTCTATGCCGGCGCGGCGGAGGCAACTCCACATTTGGGCTTGATTGCTGGTGATAACAGGCTTGCCAATTATCGCTTCAATTTCGTCAACCACTTCTAATGCTCGGATACCACTGCAGCTAAGAAAAATCGCATCAGCTTCTGGGTGGTCTATTTCTAAGGCAAATTTTTTCCAATAGGCCGGTGTTACGTAACCGAATTCTAAACCGGTTGTCAAGTTTAACCCCTGGATGTCTAGAATTTCGAAACCTTTTTCAATTAAGAACTCGGCTTCTGCTGTATTAATTTCATCAATATAGGGGGTTCCAACCACTATCTTTTTAGCCCCTAATTCCCTTAAGGCATCGACTACGCCGGTCGCTATCGTCATTGGTCTGGCATACGGTGCGCCTTTAGTGATTTCTGCCATAACGTTTTCTTCGCCATTGACGATGGAGCCGCTGGTACAGCCATAACAAATCACGTCGGGTTTGGCGTCTGGTTGTATTCGAGATGCAGCATCGGCCATTTCATCGATGTGGCGTGCCAGGGTTTCGTTGGTAGTATAATCGTCAGTTTTCAAACGGGTGACATGAATGCCGACACCGTCTGGAACCATATCGATAAAGTCTGATTCAGCCGCGAGATCAGTCGACATTAATATAAAGCCAAGCTTTGCTCTATGGTGTTTGCCTTTATCTAGTTCGACTGTTCTAGTTTTAGAATTAACTGTTTCACCTGATTGATACATGTCGCTTCCTGATTGACGCTAAATAATGACTTCTTGCAGTGCTTTAGGATGCGAGGTGATTTGCTCGTATCCCGTTTCGGTGACAATAAAACTGTCTCCGACTTGCGCTCGGAATGTGTTTGCAACACTCACTGACCCATCGACTGCCAACACCATGCCGGGTTGAATAACGGTGGTATCACCAAATACTAGTTGCGGGCTTTCGAGGAAACTAAACCCTGTCGCTCGTCCACAACGAAATGGATATTCATGACCTGTGCCTTGAATCACTTCTGCATAGGCGGCATGAATTTCTTCGGCCGTGACCCCAGGTCGTAAACACTTGAGTGCGGCGGCCTGACTCTCGAGCGCGAGTTGGTAGATCGTTTCCTGTGATTTATCGGCGATCTCAGCTATCCAGAATGTTCGGTCAAAACCCAGTTTGAATCGGTGAAAGTTGGTCATACCACAAAAGCACATAAAGACGGGTTCACCCTTTTTCATTATCCTGGTCGAGGCTCGGTGATGTGGCATTGTGATGTCTTTTCCTGACGCCATGATTTGTAAAAAGTGGGTATTGGGCGACATGCGAACATCTTTGTAGTGCTTATCTAATAATTCGGCAGCTTTACGCGTTCCGGCGGCAGAGGTTGCAAGCGCCACTTCAAATTCTGGCACGCCATCGGCTATTGTATTGCGGGCTGCTAGCATCATCGCGTTAGCGACTTCGCCTGCGTGTCGAGCCAGTTGTAATTCTTCATCGCATTTAATCATGCGCATGTTTGATACGATGGGTGTTATGTCACTGATGCGTGACTCATCAACTAATGAACCGATATAGCCACGCACTAATGCTGGCATTTGATTCGGTTCAATTGCGATTTGGCCATTACCTTTGACGACCGATGGTAGCACTTCGCGCCATTCGTTTGCTAACCCATCATTCCACACTTCTATTTTATCTACGACGGCGGCTGCGCCAGCCATGTCGAGTTCCATCGAGGGAGTAATGAGTAGACTTTCTCTATTTTGTGGCACTACCAATATGGTTGGTCTGCCAAATTCCATGTGAAGATAATCGTAGTAACCGGTGTAGTAGTAGACACTGTCATCATCGGTGATTAACGCGACTTCAATACTGGCTTCGGTGAGCGCTTCGCGAAGCTGTGCCATCCTGCGGGCGAACATGTTTTTATCCCTTTGGCGGTAGTTTTTGCTCCACCAGTGTCGACCAGTAACGAACACCTGTTGCCGAGATGCCATCATTAAAATCGTAGTTGGGGTTGTGCAGCATGCAGCCGCCGACGCTATCGATGCCGTTTCCAATAAATATATAACAACCTGTTTTGACTCTTAGCATGCTCGAAAAATCTTCTGATATGGTGAGGGGTTTGCAGTTGTATTCGACGTTATCTTTACCGACGGATGTGACTGCGGCTTTGTATGCCGCCTTTGTTTGTTCTTCGTCGTTGATCGTTGAGTGAAATAGACGAATATAATCAAAGTCATGTTCTGCGCCGTGCGCACTGCAGATGCCTTTTACCAGTTGAGCCATTTGACTTTCAATTTGGCCACGGACTTCATCACCAAAACAACGACAATCGCCTTTGATAACGACATTGCTAGGTATCACATTGACTGCCCCATCGGTATCGATTTCGGTAACAGACACAACTGCTTGTTGCTCTGGATTGATGGTTCTTGACACTATGGTTTGCAGTGCCAGTATAAGTTCTGCAGCTATCACAAGAGGGTCTATATGGTGATGTGGTTGCGAGGCGTGACCACCCCGTCCTTTGATCGTAATAACGAAATTATCTTCACTCGCCATCACTGGTCCGCTGCGCATTGATAACCGACCTGCCTCCATACCCGGCATGTTATGAATGCCAAATACTGATTGCATTGGGAATCGTTCAAACAACCCGTCATCTATCATCGCCTGTGCGCCCAGGCCATGCTCTTCGTTTGGTTGGAAGATAAAATAGATGGTGCCATCGAAATTTCGATTTTCGGCAAGGTGCTTTGCTGCGCCCAGTAACATAGTGGAATGTCCATCATGCCCACAGGCGTGCATTTTTCCATCTTGTTTTGAGCGATAGTCAAAGGTGTTCATTTCCTGAATTTGTAGGGCATCCATGTCGGCTCGTAATCCAATGGCGAGATCAGAGTTACCATTGCGCAATACGGCAACAATGCCTGTTTGGCCGATACCGGTATGGACTTCGAGTCCGAATGACTCAAGTAATGTCGCTACAAATGCAGCTGTTTGATTCACATCAAAGCCTGTTTCGGGTTGGCTGTGCAATTGCCGACGCCATTGAGACATTTCTTCAATAAGACTGTTATCTAAATTGTCCATGCTTAATTTACCGTAATTACTGCAAGTTGATTGGGTTTAGGGCGTCTCTAAAAATAGTGATTTTTTCGTGATCTGTTTTTTACTTCTCGACAATTGCTCCTCGATAACTGCTCCTGCGTTATTCTAATTAGTTACATCCCTGTAACGATGCATTGTTCTAATTAGTTACATCCCTGTAACGATGCACCAACAGTAGGGCCATGAGGCCACGGCGGCAATCGCGGCAATCGCGGAAAAAGTGCATTTTTAGATGGTGCCCTTTAGTCGATTCCTAGATCAGACCAGATTAAATCAATTTTATCTTTGACCGCCTGATCCATTGTGATTGGAGTGCCCCATTCTCTTGTCGTTTCAGCTGGTAGCTTGTTGGTCGCATCGAGGCCCATTTTTGAACCTAAGCCCGACACCGGTGATGCAAAGTCGAGATAATCTATCGGGGTATTTTCTACGATTGTTAAGTCTCTCGATGGGTCTACTCGTGTCGATATCGCCCAAATGACGTCTTCCCAGTTGCGAGGATCGATATCATCATCGACCACAATGACAAATTTGGTGTACATGAATTGGCGAAGAAAAGACCAAACCCCCATCATCACTCGCTTGGCATGCCCGGGGTATTGTTTCTTCATGCTAACGATGGCGACTCGGTAGGAGCAGCCTTCGGGTGGTAGATAAAAGTCGGTAATCTCTGGGTATTGCTTTTGTAGTATTGGGATAAAAACTTCGTTTAGTGCCAAGCCAAGTATCGCTGGTTCGTCTGGTGGGCGACCGGTATAGGTGCTGTGATAAATAGGGTCTTTGCGCATAGTGATGGTTTCGATGGTGAAAACCGGAAAGCGCTCGATTTCGTTGTAATAACCGGTGTGATCTCCAAAAGGGCCTTCGTCTGCCTCATCATCTGGGTAGATAAAACCTTCTAACACTATTTCGGCTCTGGCTGGTACTTGCAGGTCGGAACTGAGTGATTTGGCTACTTCCGTTTTGCTGCCTCGCAAAAGACCGGCAAATGCATATTCTGACAGGGTATCGGGGATTGGGGTGACCGCGGCTAGGATAGTTGCCGGATCGCAACCCAAAGTAACCGATATTGGAAATGGCTCGTCACCTTTTTGTTCTCGCCATTCTTTGTAATCTAGTGCGCCACCTCGGTGAGATAACCAGCGCATAATTACTCTGTTTTTGGCAATGACCTGCTGACGATAAATGCCCATATTCTGACGTGGTTTAGTCGGACCTCTAGTGACGACTAATCCCCAGGTGATTAGGGGTCCAGCATCACCAGGCCAACAGGTTTGGATCGGTAACATCGATAGGTCAACATCATCACCTGTTATTTTGATTTGTTGACATTTTGGTTTCTTCTCTACCTTTGGCGACATATCGAGGATTTTTCGATAGATTGGCAGCGTTTTGATGGCGTCAATAAAACCCTTGGGTGGTTCAGGTTCTTTTAGGAAGGCCAGTAGCTTGCCTACATCACGTAAGGCTTCAACCTGGCTTTCCCCCATCGCTTTGGCTACGCGTTGTTCGGTGCCGAATAAATTGGCTAAAAGTGGGATTGTGCTATCACCTGCCCTTTCAAACAGTAGTGCAGGCCCTTTTTGACGTAGCGTTCGATCACTGATTTCTGTTATTTCAAGGTTTGGATCGATTTTTTGTTTAATTCGTTTTAGATCACCATCTTTTTCCAGCTGATAGATAAACTCTCTTAAGTCTCTGTATTGCATAATTTTTTGATTCACTGAATTTTAGTAGGCCGTCATATCTTGATGATCAAGCCTGATTACCAAACCTTAATACCCTGAAATTTCTTCTTGATACGAGACTGGAGTAGCTGCTTAGCGATGATAAAACCAATCAAGATAAATCCGAAGCAAATGGGTAACAGATAACGCCAATAGCCGAGCGCAATTGTGATTAAGACTTCCAATGGATCGGCCTTGTGTTGAGTGGCTTCAACCACTAAATCGGACTTTCTTTGCTTTTCTTCGACTTGTTGTTTTATCTCGTCTAGTTCTGTTTGGACTGCTTCCTTAGCTTCCATCATGGTGTTTAAGTTCTCGCTTAAGGCATCCATGTCTTTTTCGTATTGTTCGATAACCAGACTGCTATTCGCTAGTTTATTAAGTTCCTGAACCAGTGCTTCAGTTTTTTCCTGCTCTTGTTCGAAAAGTAATACGGTTGGTATTTCTGACGCTAAATATGCTCTTTTTACCCAGCCCTTTTTATCGCTTTCGGTCATGACATAAGCGTAATTACCTGAGTTTTGAATGACCTCTAGTCTGTCCCCAGAATCTAAATATTGTAAAACCTTACTTCGTTGATCTGCGCTTTCGTATAGTGATAAACTCAATTTGTCAGTTATGTATAAAATTTCAACTTCAACGTTTTCCTGTGCACTTACTTTGAAGGCTACAGTCGATAGAGTTAGTAATATAAGGAAGTACTTAATCATAGTTATTTAGGATGTAATCCCACCGTGACGGAGTAAGGCGTCGATATTGGGATCTCTACCCCGAAAACAACGGAACGATGCGATTGCAGGTCGTGAGCCACCTTTTTCGAGAATGCAGTTCAGAAACCGTTGACCTGTCTCTTTATTGAAAATACCTTCTTCTTCAAAGGCGGCGAAAGCATCGGCGGACAAAACTTCTGCCCATTTGTAACTATAGTACCCTGCTGCATAGCCGCCTGCAAAAATGTGAGAAAATCCATTTTGAAATTTGTTATTGGATGAGGTCTGAACCACAGAGACTTCGTTTCGGACCTGGTCGAGTATGGTTTGTATTTCTGAAGCGTGTTTCAAATTTTGGCTTTGATGGAGCTTGATATCAAAAAGTGAAAACTCGATTTGCCTGAGCATTTGTAACGCAGTTTGAAAGTTCTTCGCCGCTGTCATTTTATCAAATAGATCATCAGGCAGGGTTTCTCCTGTCTGATAGTGTTTTGCGAATAATTTGAGCGCATCTTTTTGCCAACAATAGTTTTCCATAAATTGACTAGGTAGTTCTACTGCATCCCATTCTACGCCATTGATTCCGGCTACATTTGGGATATCAATTTTGGTTAGCATATGATGTAAACCATGGCCAAATTCGTGAAACAGGGTGATCACTTCATCGTGCGTGAAAAGAGCAGGTTCATCACCAATGGGCGGCGTTAAATTACAGGTTAAATAAGCGACTGGGATTTGAGTTTGACCATCGATGCGATATCGATTGATACACTCATCCATCCAGGCGCCGCCGCGTTTATTTTCTCGTGCATAAAGGTCGAGATAAAATTGGCCGATAACTTGGTCATCATTATCCTTAATTTGGTAGAAACATACTGATGGATGCCATAGATCTATACCCTCTTCTATTTGCTCGATCTTAATGTTGTAAAGGGCGTTTACTATTTTGAAGAGCCCCGATATGACACCATGATCAAAGAAGTAAGGCTTTAAATCTTGTTCGGAAATTTGATATCGGTGTTGTTTTAGTTTTTCGCTGTAGTAGGTAAAGTCCCATGGCTGTAAGTCGCCTTCGAACCCGAGAGATTCTGCGTATTGCTGGCGCTCTTTTACTTCAGCTATGGCGGCTAGTTTAGATCGTTGCGCCAGGTCATTTAGGAATTCAATGACTTGTTCGGTTGAGTCCGCCATTTTAGTTTCTAATGAATAGTCCGCGTAGTTAGAGAAACCAAGCAAGACGGACTTTTCCTGCCTTTTAGCTAGGATTTGTTCCATTACTTGCGCATTATCAAACTTTTTATCTGTTATCCCTATATCGGATGCACGACTGGTATAGGCTTCATATATTTGCTGACGTAGTGCTCTGTCATCCGCATAGGAAATAACCGAGATGTAACAGGGCATATCCAGAGTTACTCGATAGCCGCTCAGTTCTTTTTGCTGAGCTAACTGCTCTAGCATTTGCTTCGCGTAGTCTGGTAGGCCTGCTAGCGTTTGCTCGTCATCGATTAATCGCTCCCAGGATTGAGTTGCGTCTAGTATGTTGTTTTCATAGGTGGACTGTAATTCAGAGAGTTCGGTTTGTATTTTTTGGTAGCGTTCTCTGTTTTCTCCTTCTAGGTCGACACCACCTAGTTTGAAGTGTTTCAGCGTATCCTTAATGGTCTTTTTTTGAGCAATGGTTAGCTGATCAAAATTTCCCGATTCTGCAATCGTAAGAAAGCCCTTATATAACGATTTATTCTGGCTCATTTCAGTCGCGTATTCACTCAATAGCGGCAAACACTCATTATAGGCTTCCCGCAAAGGCTCGCTACTCTTAACAGAGTTAAGGTGACGTACTGGCGACCATTCTTTACTTAAAGCATCTTCAAGCAGTAATAATGGCTTTACAAAGCTATCCCACGTAATTTCATCTTTAGTGGCTAACTGATTGATCGATACTTTATTGGCCTTTAGAATTGTCTCGACGGTCTGTTTTATAGTGTCCGCTGCAATTAGGCTAAATTTTGGTAGTTGCTCGTTTAGTTTTATTAAGTTGCTCAATTAGGTTCTCTAAGTACCGGATTTAATGAATATGCATTATGTTTGTTTGTTTTTTAGTAGAAGTTCAACATTTATATAGTCGTCAAGTTTACAGTGTATAACTATGATTTATAAAGCAATTTTTATGTTTCTATTTTTAGTTTCTTAATGTGGAGTCAGTCGCGGAAAAAGTCCCTTTTTCGACTGACTCTAAAGAAATTTAGAATGAAATTGGCCTTATATTAATACAAATTAAAATGCCCACAAACAATAGCAATGCGGTGATTATTGATAATTCCGCAGTGAGTTTCTTGATAAAAACTAAGTACTCTTCATCGTCTGTAGACAATATGAAGGGCTTTTCTTTTTGCGTTGGTTGTGACAGTTAAGAGTGTAAGGGCTGGTTTTCTTTATCCATTTTAGCCAATATCTGTTTTTTGGCGGCTTGTTGGATTAACTGCGACTCTTGCTTTTGAATAACGCCATTTTATCGGTATCGTATTGAGATAAATATCTATATGGTTGCTTTTTCCAATGCTAAACCAGTGCTTCTGTTCGTTTGGTCACAGGCTCATAGGTTATATTTTTTATGGATGGTTTTAAACAGACCCAATACATAAATAGGCGTGGCTGGCTGGATTAACTGTTTTTGAATCGATAACCATCAAAGCCTATTTGACCCAATAGTGATGTTCGTTTTCGAGTCGGTGGTACCCTATCCTGTGCGCTACTGCCATACCAGGTTTGACTACTGGCTGGTATCATATGGGCACCTTCTAGATCAATAACACAGCAGCTTGTTTCATCGACCAAATGGAAGATATGATCACTTGTCTGGTTGAGGATATTGGCCCATGTTTTGCGCTTACCGATACTTCCCTTGCGCGCTATCGTACAGTGGTACCAAAGACATCTCTTTTCACTAAAGGGACTATGCATTTCGTTCCCTGGCATCCATTCACCTAGTCCTTTTAGCTCGACATAACCCTCTGAAGCTGAGCGAATTTTCAAAGTGGCGTTAAAAATCTCGGCCGCAAGCGACCGAGTTTTAAGGGAGAGCTCTAAAGAGCTCGGAGTTTCCTCGCTTCGCGAGAAAACTCTAAAACAAAAGTAACAACAGTAATATCCCTCAAGCTGGATAGTGCTACTGGGGACAAGCCCCAGTT
>JBDNJA010000129.1:0-10911 GCA_041688005.1 Gammaproteobacteria bacterium | reverse complement strand
TCGATCAATTGGATTGCCTTCGGCCAGGAAGGCTTTCAGGTCATTTGAAATACGGACATCTTGTGATAAGGCATCCCAGAAGGCGCGAGCCATATCATAACCGGCTCGCTGATGTTCTTCGGACAAGGCTGACTCGCGAATCGGTTTTGGAGTAAACCTGTACAGAGGCACCTCCCCACTCTTGGGGGCAAAGCCCATTGAGCACATATCGTATACGGGTAGTAACTGAAAAATATTGCCTGCAACCCCCATACTTAAATTGCCTAAATGCATGTCTGTATTATAAATAAGCTTGCCGAAGAGCCACAAAACTTCAGTATCAAAAACATGCTGTTCACTGATAAGTCCGCTTTCTAGCAATCCATGCACCACTTTGACCCAACTATCGCCATTCCCAACAAACTCGGTATCAATCGATTGCAACGAAACCATCGGCAACCGACCATATTCACCACTTCGGTCAAATCGCTGAGATTCCAGAAATAGTCTTTCACCTGCTTCAATTAACTTGGTTTTAGCCGCTGGATAGCCTGATCGATGAAGCGTTTCAGATGCGTGATACTCAGTAATTAGAATATCTTTCCAGCGTCTGGAGGTATCACTATCTCCCTGAGGTGAAAATTTGACAATGACATGTGCCGACTTTTCGGCACAAAAAGCAGTGAACTTCGGTTGCTCTCCGCCAGCCGATGAACCTAGCAATATGCCATTCATCACATCATTTGCCAGCGACGGGTAATCGTTTTGGGTAGACATCACCGGCTTACGTCGCATATGCAAATAAGCCTGCTGCCCAAACTTGAAATTACCTGGCAAGTCTTCACCATTGGAGACTAAATAGCGACCAACATGGTCGGTATTCCAATGTCGGGGATCGGACGGGAAACTATCCGTTTGCTCGGACAGCTTGGCAGCAATTTGCCTCCCTAGAAAACCCTGTGGCCTCAGGTCATCGAGAAAATACGGCAACCCATCAAAAACACCTGATCCATCGTGCCCCATGATGACTGAGGAATAACCCGTGCGTGGCGCAACATAAAAGCCACCATGTGCCAAAGGCCGAATATCAGCGATGGTGGTAGTACTGCCATTCTCATCCACCATGAGCAATGGTAAATTATCATCGGCGCCAAATGCATTTCGGGTCATTGCGTAGCGAACCGAGCGACCGTTTTTAATGAGCACTATTTTGCTAGCCATATCGCGTAATTGGCGAGATACGGCGGTTTGGTTTAAACCTGTGGCTGCCTGTATTTCCTGCGATGTGGAAGGGCCACGAGTTAAAACGTCTTCGATTGTGAGTGTCATTCGACTAGTATAATGACTAATATAAAAATAACAATATGCAGTATATTATTGAATAAATACAATTAGTTGCATTTATGTCATGGTAACTATCACTAGATTTTTGACTAGAATAATTAATAGATATTCAAATTCACTGGCGACCTATTCCGATTGCAGCCCCATAAAACACAACGCCGTAGCCAGGCTAGTGTGATTAATTTGGTATGGGGTCGCTTCACGCGTCGCGGGCTTACCTTGATAAGCAATACCCAAACTGGCTAGCATTATCATCGGAATATCATTCGCGCCATCCCCTATCGCACAGCATTCGACAGGATCGATACTGAGTTTAGCGGCAATCGACAACAACAATTCTCGCTTCGAATTAGCATCGACTATCGGCGCTAGTACGCTACCCGTTAAGATTCCATTATGAACTTCCAACCGATTACTATGGACTTCATCAAACCCTAGTCGATGCGCAACCGGGCGGGCAATCGTGTCGAAGCCACCACTGATCAAGACGGTATATATCCCTGCTTGCCGCGCTTTTTGCACAAGCAGCTCAGCCCCAGGGTTTAAACGGCAGGCATTCGCCATGTCAGTAAATGCTTGCTCAGGCTGCCCTTTTAGTAATCCCACCCGTTGTTTTAATGATGTATCGAAATCTATTTCACCTCGCATTGCCTGCGCTGTTATTGCCGCAACCTGCTGGCCGATTCCGACCGCTTCCGCTACTTCGTCGAGTGTCTCTGCATCTACAATGGTTTTATCCATATCGCAAATCAACAATTTTTTAATGCGCTGACTCACCGGTTGAACGGCAATATCAACGCCTGATAGCTGACTATTTAGCGTTTTAAAAATTTGCCATGCAGTCAAACTAGTAGTGTTGAATTCCAAATCGTAAGCGGCTCCCATAGCGATGCACCGATCGAGAACAATAGAGAGCCCTTTGTCCTCGATCAGCTGCCTCGCAATCTGAACCTGTGACTCAAGCATATCCGAATCGAAACAGTTCGACCCACAGAGTGTTAGTACAAAAGCCTGCTGGTCATTCTGGTCCTCCAGAACCCAGGCTGGTGACTTACTCTGCATTCTATCTTTCATCACAGGCCTCAAATCATAGTGATGGAAAATGGAGATATTTGACTGCATTGATATTGGCCAAACCACGTAATTTTTGCATTGCATCATCACTCGGCTGCGCATCTATCTCTAGTAAGGCGATGGCTTTGCCGCCACTTGCTTCCCGTCCTAGATGGAAGTTAGCGATATTAATATTGCTGGAGGCTGCGGACGTACCGAGATCACCAATGACACCCGGCGTATCCTGATTGGTAATATAAAGCATGTGCTGGCCTAACTCCGATTCAAGCGGGATACCCTTCACATCAATCACTCGGGGTCGGTGCTGGATCAATGTGCCGCAAATGCTGCGCGTCTTCGATTCAGTTTTTACGGCAACGGTAATCCGGCAAGGATACTCGTCCTTACCTTCACTTAACGCCTCTATCAAATCGATATTGCGTTCCTTCGCCACCTCACGTGCATTAACCGAATTAACAAAACTACTATGATGTTCGAGTAACGATTGAACTACCTGCGTGGTTAATGGGGATACATTCAAACCATTGGCTTCGCCGCCATAGGTGACAGTGAGAAATTTGATTGGATCATCGGTTAACTGGCCGACAAATGAACCCAGGCGCTGTGCGAGTTGCAAATATGGTTTCAACTGTTTTGCTTCCTCTGCACTCAGGCTAGGTGCATTCAGCCCATTATTGATAGCACCACCCAATAGATAATCACTCATTTGCTGAGCGACTTGAATCGCTACCTTTTCCTGAGCCTCAACCGTAGACGCACCTAAATGCGGTGTACAAATCACATTAGGTAAACCAAATAGCGGGGTCTCTTTGGCTGGCTCTACTTCATAAACATCGAGTGCGGCCCCTTTAATATGCTCACTCTTTAAGGCAGCGAGTAATGCCAGTTCATCGACTAAACCACCACGAGCACAATTGATTATTAGGCTACCACGCTTCATTTTATTGATTGCCGAGGCACTGATAATATTCGCCGTTTCGGGTGTTTTTGGTACGTGTAACGAAATAATATCTGAAGTCGTCAAGAGTGTTTCTAAATCGACTTTATCTACGCCGAGTTTGTCTGCTCTTTCTTCGGTCAGGAATGGATCATAAGCCTGTACTCTTAGGCCGTAGCCTATCGATTTTTTCGCGACTATCGAGCCGATGTTGCCCGCACCGATAATACCAAGCAATTTTCCGGTCAGTTCCATACCCATAAACTTCGACTTTTCCCACTTACCTTCATGAGTCGATTGATTCGCCTGCGGAATATGACGCGCCAGCGATAACATCATCGCCATCGCGTGTTCGGCCGTTGTGATCGCATTACCAAATGGCGTGTTCATGACGACTACGCCACGCTTGGTGCAAGCGGGTACGTCGACATTATCAACACCAATACCAGCACGGCCAACCACTTTCACATTAGTCGCATGACTCAGTAACTCTTCGGTTATTTGGGTTGAGGATCGCAGTGCAATACCATCAAAATCACCCACCATATCGAACAGTTCTAGTTGAGATAATTTTCCGGGGTGTATCGCTTCAATGCCGCGCTCTTCAAAGACTGCAAGGGCCAGGCTCGACATCGCGTCGGCTATTAAAACTTTAGGTTTTACACTATTGGTACTGTTCATTTTTGTATCGGTCATTTCATGTCACCTTACTGTTTTGTTGTTTGAAGTTAGCAAACGCCCAATCCATCCAGGGCGTCAAAGCCATTAGATCGGCGATTTCTACGGTGGCACCACCCCAGATCCGAAAGCCTGCTGGTGCGCTGCGGTAGTTCGCGATATCCAAGGCACAGTTTTCTTCCGCTAACCAGCTAAGCATCAAATTGATAGCTTGCTGCTGTTCGTCGTTTTCAAGTTGATTGAATTCTGGGTCAATAATTTTTAAACACATAGAAGTGGGCGAGCAAGTGTCGGGGGCAGTCGCCAACCAGTCGACCCAGGGTGTTCGCTGAACCCATTGATCTATAATGTCAAAATTTTGGTTGGTACGCTGCCAAAGTGACTCAACACCGCCGATGCGTTCCGCCCAATCGAGTGCCGCGTGTAAATCTTCTACCGCCAACATACTGGGGGTATTGATGGTTGCGCCCGAAAAAATGCCTTCGACCAATTTTTGATTTTTAGTCAATTGAAATATTTTAGGTAATGCCCTCACAGGAGTATAGCTTTCTAATCGTTCAACCGCTTTTGGGCTAAGTGCGAGCATGCCGTGTGCACCTTCACTGCCCAGCACCTTCTGCCACGACCAGGTAACGACATCGAGTTTAGAAAAATCGATTGGCATCGCAAAAGCAGCAGACGTTGCATCGCATAACACCAGCCCTTCACGATCGATATTGAGCCAGTCTAAATTTGGAACCCGTACGCCACTGGTTGTACCGTTGTAAACCATAACAACATCGTGATCGGGCTTTGTTTGAGCAAGGTCTGGCAGGTCACCATAATCGGCTTTGTATACATTCAGTTCAGGCAAGCCGAGTGTATCGAGATCTTTCGCCCAATCGGCAGAAAAACTATCCCATACCAATGCATCGACCGCACGAGCGCCTAACATCGACCACATTGCCATCTCGAAGGCACCGGTATCTGAACCGGGTACTATCGCGAGTTTCCAGTCGGCTGGTAATTTGAGTAATTGATGAGAACGTGAAATTGCGTCACTAAGACGTTGCTTGGGTTGTTTAGCGCGATGGCTACGACCCAGCTGAGTGAGATTGAGATGACTGATATCCCACCCCGGATATTTCTTACAGGGCCCCGAAGAAAACCGTGGGTCTTGCGGACGCAAGCTCGGTTTTTCGGGAAAGCCATTGGCTTCCTCGATCATGATATAACCTCTAGTTATTCGGTGGTTTGCTCCACCAGGCCGCTGTAGGCTATCACAACCAAAGAGAAATCGCGTACTAGTTTTTGTAGACCGAATTCAACTATGGTTATAGCAAGTTTTTGTAAATGGTGTTTTTAAAGACACCCTAAGGGTCGAAACTTAATAACTAAGCGCCTCACTAACGGCCAATATTTGATACTGGCATCGCAGATGAAAACTCGTCACTCCTTCTGGCTACTCGCTTTTATTCTGTTCAACTTAAATCTATCGGTTGACGCCGCAACATATCAAGATGATGGCATTGGCGCTCAATTTGCGACCTTGGTTTTCTTACCAGAAGATGAGGAGAAAAACCGCATCGAGCACATATCCGCTAACTGGGAAACCAGTTTCACACCGATGGCAATCGAGGTTATGTCACTCGCCCGCACCGACCTTGCTCAAAGATTACTAACATTGCTCCAGCAAAAAACTGGGCAGGATATAGGATATGACACAAATGACTGGTTTGTATGGTGGTGGAAGCAAGCGCAAGTGCAATCGGTTGAATACGCGAATTTTAAAGCCCGCTTGTATCGCCAAATTGATCCGAAATTTGATGCCTATTTTTCTAAAGATCGAGAATCTCGTACTCATTTGGACGAAATACGTTGGGGTGGTGTCGATCTCGCCCGGCTACCGGCCCATCGTGCATTCTGGTTTGGCTGGTTTTCGGCATTTCCTGAGACCATATTAATCAAGTGAACGATTAAAATGTCTTAAGATATAACTGCTCAACCTTTTCTCTCGCCCATGGCGTTTTACGGAGGAATTTTAAGCTCGATGAAATACTCGGGTCGCTATTAAAACACTTGATATCGATTCGATGACCCAACGCCTCCCAACCAAACCTATCAACAAGCTGAGTCACTACTTCCTTTAAAGTCACGCCATGCAAAGGCTCTTTCGAAGTTTTTCTATTGGTCAATCGACTCACCTTTCTTTGTCTTCTTTAATTTACTTGGATTTAGCTGGATCATGATTTATATGTTGTCATAAAAATCGAACTATACAATCGATAGTTCGACATTGTATTGGCAGTCAGTGCTCTAGCGGTCTAATAACTATAATAATTAAGGTGATTAGCAACATCACTCAGCTACAGGTGAAAACTGGGTTTAAGTCGGCAAAAAATCCATTTAACGACGCCATGATATTGGTTTAGCCCCTGCAATGGATACCATTTACCATGTAGTGGTTTTCTATATGAATCTACTGAGCCATCTTGCTAATCATCTAGAACTCTATTAACTGTTAGAATTGTTGGGGTTCGTGCCGCTCACCAAACCATAATTCGTTGGTACTGTTTACATACCCCCTGTCCAAATTCACAGCTCCTCGATTTAGTGGTTTTCACTATCGGCCTACTGAACCACCTTGCAAATCACCATAATTAATACAATTTCTGTGATCTATATTTGGCGGACACCGATAGATAGATTATTATCCACCTCAAAGTAGATAACCCAAAAAGGGAATCCATGGCATCACTACAAGACCAATTACTCAAAGCTGGCGTGATTAATAAGAATAAGGCCAAGAAAGCCAAAAGTGACCAGCATAAACAGGCCAAGGTTGTGCGTAAAATGGGCGTGAAAACCGTCAATGAAGCCAAAGCAGCCGTCGTCAGTGAGCAGGCTAAGAAAAATGAACGTGATCGCGAACTGAATCTAAAGAAACAACAGGAAGCTAACCACAAAGCGATTATCGCTCAGATCAAGCAATTGATTGACCTCAATAGAATAGGAGGTAGCAAAGGTGATATTCATTATCGCTTTGTGTACGAAAACAAGGTCAAACACATCTACGTTACCAGCGAAATGCAAAACCACCTCAGTCGAGGGCGGCTGGCCATCGTCACGTTATTAGGAAGCCAGACTGAAAAGTTCGAAGTAGTGCCTGCTGCCATCGCTAAAAAAATTGCCCAACGTGATAGTGACTATATCGTTCAGTTAAATGACAAAGAATCGTCTAGTGAGATCGAAGATGATACCTATGCCGACTATCAAATACCTGATGATTTAATGTGGTGAGTACTCAAGCCAACCTGATTAATAACCCCGACTATCGCCCCAACGTTGGCATTATGTTGGTCGATAACAATCGACGGGTACTGGCCGGTGAAGCGTTCAATTATCGTGGCGAATGGATGATGCCCCAAGGCGGCATGGACGAAGGTGAAACCACGCTACAAGCGATGCAACGTGAACTTTTCGAGGAAACCAGCATATTACCAGAGCAGGCTCGAGTGGTTAAGGTGCATCACGAATGGTTGAGCTATCAGTTTAGGGCTCCCTTGAAAAAAGAAGGCATTTTATATAAAGGCCAACGCCAGAAGTGGTTTTTACTGGAATATAACGGGCCATTGCCAGATGCCAGCAAAACTCAGGATAGAGAATTTACCCAGTTTGACTGGGTAACGCCTGAGTGGCTAATCGACAACACGACGCGATTTAAGGCTGAGGTTTATAAAATTATTTTTGCCGAATTCGATATGCTGACGCTCTAATCAATCGGCTCACTTAGTTCGATTTTCGAGTGTCGAAGACCCCCTTAACATACAACCCGACGACAAAAAACCATTGCAACAAGACAAAATACAAAAGGTTCTTCTGGATTTCGTAACCCGCGTTCACCGAATCCTTGTAACTAAACATTTGCCGACCATCGATGGTGAGGTCGTAAATGACAGGCTCTTGCTCTAATCGGCCATAGAACAAAATTTGTACCGGGAGACCCAGTGCCCAATCTTTTTTGGCATCACTACAGTCGATACTCTCCACACCAAAGCTTAACCAAACAGTCGATTCGGTAATTTTCAAACTATGCGCCTTGCGATTTTTTTTACAGCCAATATCGGCTAGAGTTCCATAGAGCGGGGTCAAGCTCTGTTTCGCCACCACTTTATCATTCGATGAAATGAGAACAAAATAAACAAGCGCCGCTGTTCCCAACAAAGCGACTACGATAATCGGCGAAATGCGCCTAAGGACTTCTTTGTTCATAAAAAGTTACTAGGTTGTATGAAAAGTTTAATCGACTAAGGGGCATCACTAAAAATGCATTATCGCCTATTTAGTCTCTGAGACTAATTGCATTTAATGGAACAATAAAACCGGGATTTTACAAGATGCGAGCATCGCTGATGTTGTCGACCCAACAAATAAGTTACGGATATGTGAATGGCTATAGCCACCCATTACCAGCAAATCGAATCCATCGGTTTCGATATTGCGTGATATCACTTCTTCAGGCTGCCCCTGCTCCGTACTGACATCAACAGAAAAACCTGCACTACGCAGCTGCTCAGCGGCTTGCTGAATCTTTTGCCCACCTTCAGATGTGTCCGAACCGACCGCCAATAATTGGCATTCGATATCCTTGAAAATAGGACTATTAGCTAGATGATCGATTGCCTTGCTCACACTTTTGCCACCATCGAAGGCGACCAATAATCGGTTGATAGGCTTAAATGCTCGTGATGCGACAAGCACTGGCTTTTTACTAGAGCGCACAACACGTTCAAGATTTATGCCCAGATGTGACATATCGTGTGCGGCAGCTATACCTCGTTTTCCAATAACAATCAGGTCGGCGCCCTGGTCACTTTCTTCGACTGTCTCTACGATGTCACCATGGCGCAGGCGAGTGGTGACTGCCTCGATGCCATCTTCATGCATTCTGATTTTCGCCTCATCGAGAATCGCTCGACCTATCTTATGCGACAGTTTGGCTTTTTGAGAATCAAGCTCAACTAGCTCTTCCATTAAAGCGGTTCTGGCGCCGAATCCAATACTGCCGCTTAAATTCGATACATCATCAGCGGCACTTTGCTGCCCCGCCAGGACATGTACTAAATCGACTGACGCATTGGTTTTTTGTGCGAGCCAGGCGGTATGGTCACAGACACTTTGCGCATAGACCGATCCATCGACCATTGCCATTACTTTAGTTATTGCATTCGTCGTTATTTCTTTCGTAGTTATGGAATTCATCACTTAGTGCCCCAATAAACGTTCTAAAGCGCCAGGTTTATCGTGTTCGCCTAACTTATCGACGATGGTTTCACTGGCTTCGTTTAGTCCTACTATTTCGACTTCCGCGCCTTCTCGACGAAATTTCAAGACCACCATATCTAACGCGGTGACACTCGATATATCCCAGATATGCGCATTACTCACATCGATTGTGACATTTTCTAGCGCTTCTTTAAAATCAAATGAGTCTGAAAACTCATTCGCTGAAGCAAAGAATAATTGACCTTCGACTAAATATCTACGTGACATACCCTCATCTGAAAGCGTCGATGTAATTCGAAATATCTGTGCGATTTTCCAGGCAAAGAAAAGTCCCGAAAACAAAACACCGGCCAGCACACCTAACGCCAAATTATGAGTCGTCACAACGACACCCACAGTCACTAACATGACTATCGAAGAACTACGTGGATGATGTTTCAGGTCTCGAATGGATGACCAACTAAAGGTGCCGATAGAAACCATAATCATAATCGCGACGAGCGCTGCCATCGGAATTTGCTTAACCCAGTCGCCCAGAAAAACAATCATTATGAGCAAGAATATGCCCGCGCAGAAAGTCGATAAACGACCTCGACCACCGGACTTAACATTGATCATCGATTGACCAATCATCGCACAACCAGCCATTCCACCAATGAAACCAGTGGCCGTATTGGCAATGCCCTGGCCGACACACTCTCGATTTTTATCACTCGTGGTATCGGTTAACTCATCCACTATCGACGCAGTCATTAATGATTCTAGTAACCCCACAGCAGCAACAGCCGCTGAGTAAGGCAAAATAATCATCAGCGTTTCGAGGTTAAATGGAATTTGAGGGATTAGAAAAATCGGTAGTGTCGAGGGTAGATCACCCATATCGCCAACCGTTCGAATATCCCAACTCAACCAGATCGACAATGTGGTCAACACCAAAATGCAGATTAAAGGTGATGGAACCGATTTTGTCACTAGAGGCAGTAGATAAATAATCGCCAACCCTGCAGCCACTAAAATGTAAGTGAGCGATGGCACATGAATCAACTCGGGCAACTGCGCCATAAAAATGAGTATCGCGAGGGCATTCACAAAGCCCGTCATCACCGATCTGGAAACGAACTTCATGACATATCCCAGCCTCAACAGGCCTGCGATAACTTGCAATAAACCCGCTAGCACAGTCGCAGCAAGCAGGTATTCCAGTCCATGATCCTTGACCAGAGTCACCATTAACACGGCAGTGGCCGCAGTCGCCGCTGAAATCATGCCCGGCCGACCACCGGTTATCGCAACTATCACGGCAATCGAGAAAGAAGCATATAAACCCACCTTGGGGTCCACACCAGCAATGATTGAAAATGCAATGGCCTCAGGTATGAGCGCCAACGCGACAACCAGTCCAGCCAAAATATCGGGGCGTATATTGCCTAGCCACTCAGTTCGTAACCGAGAAAACACATCAGTTTTCAAATTATTCTCTAATTAGTAGTGTATCAGTGTGATATCGAGATTTACCTTAGCAAGCGAGAATGCTGCCAATGCCCGCCGGTATAAATACTCGTTATAAATAATTGGTGTAAGAATACTTGCTGTCAATATACTTACTGTAAATAGACTTACTGTAAATAGACTTA
>JBDNJA010000012.1:0-23399 GCA_041688005.1 Gammaproteobacteria bacterium | reverse complement strand
TTGAAAGTCTTCCGGGTCAAGCTCCCAGACGCGCCTGACTATTGGTATCAACTAACGTTTGCGTGCCCTTGCCATAAGGTGCCCGCCGACATAGTCGGACTAATGGTTGCGCCTGACTTTTTTGCAACGGCAGGGCTACCTCGCCCAACCCTGAAACCACTAACCCTGGCATAGTTAACGCCCTATCCCCCGACAGTTGCACATCACCCGGCCGATCTACCCTACTGAGTACTTCATGTAATTTATTATGCATACGATTACCCGTTGAAGGTCGGTACTTTCCGATTAACTCGAAACCAACTAGCCAAAAAATTCGGTAGTTTTATCTCCATATACCATAAAGGCATAAGCAGACCATGACCGATAGTAATACAGCTCTGTAGAAGAGACTAAAACTTATTTTGACTAGCCTAGTTCGTGACATCTCGTTTGATCAGGTTAACCCAAGGTACTCGCTCGCGAGGGTTAGCTCACCTGGTTTGGTACTCACCAATCCAAGTACTGCTATTTATTAGTAAACTCTGGATAAGCTTCCATACCGCACTCAGCTATATCGACGCCATCGTATTCTTCCTCCTCACTCACTCGAATACCCATCACTTTCTTGATCAGAAACCAAACCAGTAAACTGGCTAAGAAGACCCAGAAGAAAATCACCAAAGCACCGACAATCTGACCAACAAAACTAGCCCCATCGTTTGTTAACGGCACCGCGAGTAACCCCCACACACCAACCACACCGTGGACCGATATTGCGCCGACAGGATCATCAATCTTCAATTTATCCAAAGCAATAATGGCATACACCACAATAATGCCACCCACTGCTCCAATCAAGCTAGCTTCAAGCGCCGATGGTGTAGACGGTTCAGCAGTGATCGCAACTAGCCCAGCAAGTGCACCGTTTAACACCATTGTCAAGTCAGCCTTGCCAAACATGATGCGGGCGAGGATTAATGCGGCCACAACACCACCCGCAGCCGCTGCATTGGTATTCACGAAGACCATAGCCACTGCGTTCGCGCTACTAATATCACCCATCTTAAGTACCGAGCCGCCATTAAAGCCAAACCAGCCCATCCAGAGAATAAAGGTACCCAAAGTAGCAAGCGGCATGTTCGCTCCAGGTATCGCATTAACCTGACCCTGTTTTCCATACTTGCCCTTTCGAGCACCCAGCAATAAAACCCCAGCCAATGCCGCTGCAGCGCCTGCTAGATGGACGATGCCCGATCCGGCAAAGTCAGAAAAGCCAAAATCGTCACCAAGACTAAACAGACCAAAAACACTACCGCCGCCCCAGGTCCAGTAGCCTTCCACTGGGTATATAAAACCCGTCATCACCATTGCAAACAAGATGAATGCCCAAAGCTTCATTCTTTCCGCTACTGCGCCAGACACAATCGACATAGCGGTAGCAACAAATACCACCTGAAAGAAAAAGTCCGATGGATTGGAATAAACCGCATCGCCTTCGAATCCATTTTCAACTGATGCAGCCAGTGCATCTGAGACTAGTGTTTCACCACCGGCTAAACCTGATAAAAACAATCCGCCGTCATACATAATGTCATAGCCAATAACCATGTACATGGTGCAGGCAACTGCATATAGCACGACATTTTTGGTTAATATTTCGGTCGTATTCTTAGACCGCACAAGTCCCGCTTCTAACATTGCGAATCCAGCGGCCATCCACATCACTAATGCACCACAGACGAGGAAATAAAATGTGTCTATCGCATACTGCAAATGAAATATTTGAGTTTCCATGATTACCCCTAAAGTGCTGTAGCGCCGGTTTCACCGGTGCGAATACGAATGACTTGTTCAAGATTGGTGACAAAGATCTTCCCATCACCAATTTTTCCGGTTCTCGCGGTTTCTATAATCGCGTCGACGACGGTATCAACCTGATCGTCTTCGACTGCAATTTCTATTTTTACCTTGGGAATATAATCCACTACGTATTCGGCGCCCCGGTACAACTCGGTGTGGCCTTTCTGTCGGCCAAATCCTTTTACCTCGCTCACTGTTAAACCATTGATGCTTATATCGGACAGTGCCATTCGAACGTCATCAAGTTTGAATGGTTTGATAATAGCGGCTACTACTTTCATTACGGTCTCCTACGACTCATTAGTAGTGAAGAGACTAGGTGTATGGGACATCTGAATTCAATAACTTTTGCTTAGGATGTTTAATTTTGACTGGTTCAAAATTCTGATTTTGATTCGAAAAATGTTCGTAAATTTCGAAACTAAAAAAAACACATCCTTTTAAATTCAGAATTTTCCTCGAATAATTAATAACTTAGGGTTAGACTACTAATTGGTTGGTATGAAAAATAAACGAACAGATATTAGCGAAATTGGTAACTCATATCAGACTAGGCAACATTAGGACAAAAAGTGTCATTTTAAATAAATGCACCTAAACAGTGCAAATAAATCAACAACCATGAACAACAGGAGCCGTTATGAAAATCAAAAACATAATTTTAACATCCGCTATAGGTGTCAGCTTGATAGCGACACAAGTCCACGCAGCAACCGAATGGAATGTCTCGCTATGGGGAAAGCGGCGCGCGTTTACCGAGAATGTAGAAAAGTTAGCGGAGCTAGTCAGTAGTAAAACTAACGGTGAATTTAAGCTAAATATCTCTTACGGCGGGCTCTCCAAGTCGAGAGAGAATCTCGACGGCATTTCATTTGGTGCTTTCGAGATGGCGCAGTTTTGTTCGTTTTATCACAGCGATAAAAACCCGACTATCACCGTCACAGAGTTACCCTTTACCAAAGATGTATCGCTCGCTCGTTCAGCCGAAATTTATACCAAGGTCTATCAGAACCCGATTGTGATAAAGGACCTGGCACGTTGGAATGCAACCATCTTAATGCCAACACCAATGCCACAATACAATATTGTCAGCAAATCTGAACCGATGAACGAACTGTCAGATTTCGAAGGGCTTAGAGTCCGAGGACCGGGTGGCATCATGGGTGTTTTGAGTAAATTAGGTGCCGTAAAAACAGGTGTACCCTTCTCCGAAGTTCGTCAGTCAATGGACTCAGGCGTCATCGATGCCGCTACATTTGCACCGCATGCCCACGTCGCGACCAAAACTTACAAGGTGGGTAAATGGGCTTCAACTAACTTGAACCTTGGTTCTGCCAACTGCCCAGTGGTTGTTAATACCGATGCCTTAAAGGCATTAAGCGAATCGAATCGTCAGGCCTTACTCGGTTCGGTAGATGAAGCGATTACATTTTATGTCGACAACTACAACACTAACGCCACAAAGAAGTATGAAGACGCAATTGCTGATGCTGGTTTGGTGAGTGTTACTTTTTCGTCTGCCCAAACAACTGAGTTAGACAAATTGGCAGCATCGGTTCGTGAAGACTGGGTCAAACAATACGCCGATCAGTTCGACTCAAAAGCACTGTACGACTTCACTCAAAATTTATTCAAACAATAAACTTTGAAACTTAATACCACCGCAGGATTTCCCTCTGTGGTGGTATTGCAGCTAAGTTAAGGAATTCCGTCATGCCGGAGGATGCCAAAGCCGAGGCCGGTATCCATTTTAAAGCCAATAGAAACGTCACAATGGATTGCGGCATTCGCCACAATGACAAACTTTTTGGCACTTACATCTATTAAATTAAAGGCATTGCCTGCGGTGGTGTTTTCCTGTCTGGAGATATTTTATGTCGAGTTCAAGTAGAGTGCTAGGGGACGATAGCTATCTGAGTAAAATCGACAGATTGTTCCTCAGGCTCGAAACCGTACTTACTTTGGCTGGGGGCATCGTGATTTTTTTGCTCGTATTCCTTGCGACCGCCAATGTACTCGGGCGCTGGATTTTCTCGCTACCCATCTCTGGTTACATCGATTGGGTCGAGCAAGCCATGGCCTTTTTTGCTTTTCTGGGTATTGCCTATACACAACGTGAAGGTGGGCATATTCGGATGGATATGCTGGTAGGAAAAATTCAAGGCCGGCCGTTATGGGTCACCGAATTGGTATCAGTCATCTTAATGTTGAGCGTCACCCTGGTGCTCATTTATGGCTCTTTTCTGCACTTTCTCCGTGCTTATCAAATAGGCGACTCGTCGATGGATATCAATCTGCCAATCTGGCCCGCCAAGCTTGTCGTCCCAGTTGCGCTAAGTATTTTGGCTCTGCGTTTAATTTTACAAATCTGGGCCTATAGTCGCGCCGTGATAGCAGGTGGCGATAACCCAATCGCAGTACCGCTAATTGAAGATGCCGCAGCCGTTGCAGCCGCGGAAGCCAAATCCCTATTGGGACAAGACGAGATGGGAGAAGGAAAGTGAGCCTGTTCGAAGCACTGGGACAAATGGACTCAATTTCGATTGGCCTATGGGTAACCGGGTTAATGCTTGTACTCGTCGTCATCGGTGTCCGAGTCGCCTTTGCCGCAGCGATGGCTGGGTTCATGGGCCTGGTATGGATATTCTCAGCGAAGATGGGATTCGATAGAGGTGTGCTAGTCGCGATAAAAATGGCAGGCACCATACCCCATTCCAAAGTATCGACGCTTTCTTTATCCCTCATTCCAACTTTCATATTAATTGGCTTTCTGGCGTATCACGCCGGACTAACTCGCGCCCTGTTTGAAGCAGCCAAGCGATGGGTTGGCTGGTTACCGGGTGGTATGGGTGTTGCCACCGTATTATCGGCGGCCGGTTTTGCCGCGGTGTCTGGTGCGTCGGTAGCGACCTCGGCTGTGTTCGCTCGAATCGCGATTCCCGAAATGTTAAAACTGGGGTATGACAAACGATTTGCCGCAGGTGTCGTCGCAGCGAGTGGCACACTGGCATCTCTGATTCCGCCTTCTGCGATTCTAGTTATTTACGCCATTATTGTCGAGCAGGATGTTGGCGCACTACTCATGGCCGGTTTCTTACCGGGTGCTTTTTCTGCCCTGGTCTATGCTGGCATGATAATTTTGATGGCCAAAACAAGAAAAGATTTTGGCCCACCAGTCACCGGTTATAACTGGGCTCAACGCTTTGAGTCGCTGCCTGCTGCTTTTCCTATTTTCTTTGTTGTCGGCATCATCGTCGTTTGTATTTATGGCGGGGTCGGCACACCTACCGAAGCCGGTTCACTCGGTGCCTTTGTAATATTATGTATAGCATTGAAAAAAGGTATGCGCTGGAATGAATTAAAAGGTGCGTTAATGGAGACGGCCAAGTTAACGGTGATGATATTTACCATTATCTGGGGAGTACTGCTCTATGTTCGCTTCCTTGGTTTTGCCGATTTACCCTCTGCTTTTTCAGACTGGATTACCAGCCTCGACCAAAGCCCGATGATGACCCTGGTATTCATACTACTCGCCTATGCAGTACTCGGCATGTTTATGGATGCTATCGGCATGTTACTGCTGACCTTGCCAGTTGTTTACCCCGCCGTCATCGCACTCAATGGTGGTGATGCCGTAACAGCAGCCGACTCGGCATTTGGCATATCCAGTGTCGGCTGTTCGATCTGGTTTGGCATTATCGTGGTTAAAATGGCCGAGTTCTGTTTAATCACACCGCCCATTGGCCTCAATTGTTTTGTCGTGGCAGGTGTCAGACCAGAGTGCAGCGTGCAAGATGTATTCCGAGGCGTCATGCCATTTTTTATTGCTGATGCGTTAACCATTGCCGCACTGGTAGCAATGCCCGGGATTGTTTTATGGCTGCCTGAATTAATGGGGCTTAGTTAATAGGCTTGATTAAGGTGTGTTAGCTCGCCTCCAAACTGGGGTTCACAGACTTTGTTTCCTATGGCTATGCGGCTTTAAGATCAGGACTAATTAATTATGCCAAACTACAGATGAAACCGGACTAAAAGTGATCACCGTTTTTTCACATTAACCCTTTTGAGGTTGGTGAGCTTTTATAAAACATGCGGTGCAATACGCTGTACCATTACAACCTACGGCCCTTTGCCTCTATCATGAAGTGTCGAGTGATGCCTGTTATTTAGCGCCGCACACTGATTTGGCAAGTCGGTATGTAAGGGTAAAGCAATTGAGGTATAGGCCAGGTTTATCGGATTAGGCTCCGAGATCACATTGAAAGTAACGCCAAAATTAGTTCGGCGCAGATAATCGATACGCTCTGCTACGTCAACAACCGCTTTTCAATCGAACGGCTAGACAGATCACCCTAACCAAACGGGGTCGAGCTTACCTTCCTGTCGTGCAATCAGCACTCAACTGATACATAAAACGGATAGCGCCGCGATGGCTGTCCCGATGGCGATAGGCAATTGTGGTTTATGCTTGAGTTACGATGAGATGCTTGCACCACAGGTCGCCGCCGGCCAGCTAGCGGCGCCGCTGGATGACTATTTAGTCACTACGGAAAGTTATTATCTCGTCCACCGTAAAGATAGGCCGTTAAGCAAAGCGGCGGAGGTATTTAAGCAGTGGATACTGATGGAAATCAATTAGGCATTAAACCCTTCTCCCTGCTCTATGGAATCCTGATCGGAAACCGATAAAACTTGCTCACTAGGCGTCTGTCGGATTTAGGATGAATCTGTTTTTAAAAATGTGCTGCAATACACTTTTCAACATCCAGCGGCGAATGCACTTGCACAGCCGTCAATCCTAACGCTCTTGCAGCTTCAACATTGACTGCCAAATCATCAAAGAAGATAATATTCTCTGCTTCGACACCAATCAATTCGAGTGCCTGAAGATAGATTGCAGGCTCTGGTTTACGACTGCCCATATCTGAGGATACAAAAACCTGTTCAAAGTGACTCAGCTCCTTGTGGTAGGTTTTCTCCCAAAAATTTTTGTGCAACGTATTGGCGTTACTTAACGCATATAAAGGAACTCGACCACGCAATGATTCTAGCAGGCGAACAGTCTCATCGATTGGTGTCACCATAATGTCATTCCAGCCTTCACAAAACTGTTCGTAGGACAATTGCATTTCAAGTGTCTGCTCTAGATGCTGATGATATTCAATGCCTTCAATCTCACCTCTTTCGTGTTTCTCATACGCAGCGTCCATCTGAAAAGCTGCCTGCATATCTTCGACCGGCACGCCAGAATAAAAACTCCATTTTTTAAAAATACGCTCAAAGTCAATGTCGATAACGACATTACCTAAATCAAAAATTAACGCTTCGACAGTCATACAATTGGCTCGGATGAATTATTTTAGGTCAGGCGCTAGCTACGAATAAGCCAGATCCCTACGCCTATCATTAATGTGCCAGATATTTTATTTAACAATCTGACATTGCCACTTTTCTTCAGAAAGACGCGTAACGTCTTGCCTCCTGTGGCATAAATTGTCATACACAGAATCTCAGTGATAATAATAATTCCAACCAGAAAGCTCAATTGCAGGATGATGGAGTGATTCGGTTGAATAAACGGGGGTAAAAGCGAAATCATAAATGCCCAGGCTTTAGGATTGGCAACTGCAGTAACAAAACCCTGTATTACCAATTGCGAGCGACCAACCTGTTGTGGCGCAGAGTTACTATCGGGAATCGCCATTTTACCCTTAGAACGCCACATTTGTACGCCGAGGTAGGTCAGATAAATACCGCCGCCCCATTTGAGCATCACAAAAACATCAGGGGATCGCAACATAATCGCAGCGACACCCAACACCGCGAATATAGCCACTATTCCTACACCAACCACTTCGCCCAGCATCATCCAAAGTGTCCGCTTCAAGCCGATGGTCATGCCAAGGGTCATCGCTAAGGTCATGCACATACCCGGTGTTATCGACACCAGGAAGAAGGTCGGAATAAATATAAGTAGAATGGACAGGTCCATAGTCGTTCCATGGTTACGATTAGGGGCGCATTCTACCTGTCGAATGACTAGACCGAAAAGTTATTTCCCATCAGGCGTCTCTAAAAATAGTGATTTTTTCGTGACTGTTTTTTGCGCCTCGAGAATTGTTCCTCGATAACCGCTCCTGCCTTATTCTTGGTCTCGGTTCCCGACACGATTCGACTCGACCACTTATCCATGGCAATAAGTGTATTTTTAGAGATGCTCAGGTGACTAACCAAGTGAGTCATTGATACCGACAAGGCGTCAGTGCATGAGTTCGGTTTCATCAAATGTTGCTTATCCTTGCCCCAGTATCGCCCACTGTTGTAATCGATATCGTGACCTGTATTAATCGCCAATATCGAGATAATTAAGGCGCGCTAGTTGACTCGTTGATAGGATACGCCTGTTTTAAATGAGTCAATTTTTTCTGGTCAGGTAAAAGATGTCTATAACCCTTCACTCCATAAACCACAAAATTGTTGATGGCGAAAACACCGCCGTCGAGCTGGATTGCATCTATTCAATCAAGGGCCATAACTTGGTCGACTCGATCGATCGAATCAAGCAAATTCATCAACCTGACTTTTGCCTGCTGCCATTATCGTCGGTCTCTGGTGGCGGTGGCATATTTCAAGTCGATAAGCCGGTGGGTAAACAGGTCATTGGTATCCAGTTATGCGCCACTAATTCGCCTCGGGTCACACGTTCTAGCCATGTTGATATTACGAAAATCGGTCTCGATGACATTATCATCAATGAGCAACAGCATAATATCTATGCTGGCAGCGCAATCACTCTGGCGCAACTCAATCAGGTATTGGGGGACGAATTAGGCGAGCAATTTAAAGTACTAGGCGCCGATTTAACCAGCTACACCTATGCCCAGGTTGGCGCCACTTTTATGACTGGCGGTATGGGACCGCAACGACGTTACTTTAGCGATAGCGTGATCGAAGTATCGCTACATAATGGTGATAATTTAATTCGTATCGATAGTGACGAATTAAAAAATTATGCGGGCACTTATGGTTGGACCGGGATAGTGTCAGCGGTTTGCTGCGAGTATGTCGAGCTGCCAGCGGTCGAAATTGCATTCGCTATTCCTGTCAATAATTCACCGTCAGAGTTGTCTCAACTACTCCAGCATTTATCCCAACTTGCTTACCTAAAAATTCAGAATGGCAAGGTATTGTCACACAATGGTGGCACTGATCTGATATTGGGTCTTGAGCATATCACCATTGATGCGATGCAACCGTTTGTGGAAAGTGGTGATAATGCGTTAACCAAACGCGCCAAACAATTGCAAGCAAACTGCCAGGCCACCAATGCAGACGGCCTGATTTTTGTTAACGGCTATAGTCATTTGCCTGTCGATGATTTTTTGTTTGAGCTGGTGGATGATAGGGATGCAGACGAATTTACCATCGCCGGTATTGCGCTTGATCACACTGAAATATTCAAAGACCCCGATCAAATGCGGGCGGTGCGCGAGGGTGTGCCATTTGCGGCACGCACCCAGGCACCCAAGGGTCGTTTTATTTTCAAATACCATACGGATGTTAATATCCGACTCAATCAAGACTGCGTCGCTGATACTATGGACCAGCTCTGGCAAGCCAATCAACTTTACGTTGAATCAGTCGATCAAACCATAAAGTCTAATGCCGAGCTCACGGGCCAAATTATTGTTTATGGGCATCTCAACCCATATGGTGTTGATCCTCATAATCGAATCACGCTAGCCTGTGATGATGCGGCTATTTATCAACAGGCAATTGCCGATATTCATGGATTTCGAGATGAACTTGTTCGTCGCCTGAGAACACTGTGTGATGACTCTGGCAGCAGCTTTATCGGTGGCGAAAAAAGCGCCGGATCGGAGTATTCTCTATTCTCAGCATTTGGCGGCCCTGAGCAGGCACCGCCCCTGCTGGCAGCTAAATTTAAACGTCAGGTCGAGACAATAAGAGCTGCATCCGCTTTATTTAGCTGGCGCGCAATCGAGCCATATAGTTGAATTAAGACATTTCAATTAAATAAAGAGAGGACACAATGAAAGCAGGCGACAAGGTTTACTATCTTCATACCAATCAATTAGGGTGTGAAACAAAGTTTGCGGCACTGGTCATAGCCGTTGAAGATGACGGGATTTTCATTCGGGTGGGTCGACTCGATGTCGATCTACAGGAAATTAAAACATTTGAATCGGTCGTGCCAGCTGATTCATTAGTACCACGCAAAGCCCCCTGTAACTTTGAAAGTGACCTGAAAGTTCATACTACAGCCCGATAACTAAAGCTTGCTAACTCACGCTTGCTATCTTAACTAATAGGACAATCAATTGATCACTACGCTTAACGCCATTGCGCCGATTTTCCTTATCATAGCGCTGGGGCATTTACTGTTTCGTACCCGAGTTGCTGATGCGCAAGTTTGGTCAGCGATAGAGCATATTTGCTTCTATTTACTGCTACCCTTCCTCATCGTTCGCACCTTAAGCCGAGCCAACTTAACCAGCGTACCCGTTCTCGACTTCATGCTGGTATTGGTATCCGCCATTGTCGGCATGTCCTTTTTACTTATTTTAATGCATCGCCTACTACGATCTCGATTCCCCGATAGTGGCCCTACTTTTAGCAGCTTGTTTCAGGGCGCAACCCGTTTTCATGGCTTTGTCGCATTGGCCATTATTGGGCCACTTTATGGTGATCATGGCATCACACTGGCGGCACTGGCATTGGCGATTATGATACCAGTACTCAATATCGCCAATGTGATTGTGCTGACTATTTACGGTAGCAATGATAGCGTCGCCAATAGTCGGCAAATATTGTTTCGCATCATCACCAACCCGCTGATTATAGCTTGTGCCGTTGGACTGACACTGAACTGGACTGGCATGCCTGACATCCTCTTCAATACTATCGACATCATTGGCAACGGTGGCCTGGGGCTGACGTTACTAGCCGTCGGAGCTGGATTAAGGCTCGATCAAATAGCAGGAGACAAACTATTGGTGGCTGTTGGCGTGTTAATTCGCCTAATCGGCATGCCGTTGATGGTTATCGCCATAGCCTCAATAATCGGGCTGGAAGGTTTGCCACGGACAGTCGCTATTATTGCTGGTGCGGTACCAACTGCCGCATCGGCTTATGTGATGGCGCGCAAAATGGGGGGCAATGCTGAGCTCATGTCTAATATTCTCACCTTTCAAGTGATCGTATCGTTCGTGACACTGCCGTTGTTTATTTATATTGCGGACCATTACTAGGCACCAGTCCATGTTTGGCGTACTAAGGTTTAACGCTAGGTGATTAGTAATATCACTCAGTAGCAGGTGAAAAATGGGTTTAAGCCGTCAAAATAATCCATCCCACGGTGCCATGGAGTCATCTCGCTAATCACCTAATGCTATACGGTAGGTGGCACGAGAACAAAATCACCAAAATGCTGTTTTTCTAAAAACAGCTGCTGTGCCTGACGAATATCGTTTAAGTCAAACGTACTCGCGACTAGCGGCTTAATATCCCCTCTTTCTATGTACGAAATTAAATTAGGGAACACGGGCTCGTCCCAGGCGGTGCAACCGATAAGATTCAAATCCTTCAAATAAAAATGGCGCATATCCAGTGTCACCAGCCTGCGATCGCCCCAGAAGAGGCGTATCGACCGAACGATCACCTAATAGCTGGGTCAAGTCGATGCCTCTGTCCAGTATTTGGTCGGCGCCTAATTGTCGTAGATGATCAAACTTCGATGCGCTCGATAATGCGATTACCTTAGCGCCACGGCGCTTAGTCAACTGCACGACCGCTGACCCAACACCACCCGAAGCACCAGTTACCAACACGGTATCGGCATTGGTAACACTGGCACGGTGAACCATATTCTCTGCGGTACCATAGGCACAGGGAATAGTCGCTAGCTCGACATCACTCCAGTCACAATCGACCGTGAACACTTCACTGACTGGCACCACCACATATTGTGCAAAAGCACCGTCAAAATCCGAACCATCCATCGGTTCTCAAGTGAATCAAATCTATTGGTTCGCATACAGGCACGGACTAGAACGCGTCGACCTATTAGAGAGTCGAACTCACCAGAAGCTGTTTTCACTACTCGACCACAACAATCGGTGCCCTGAATGAATGGGAAAGGCGTCGACTCATTCCATCCGCCATCAGCTATATCATTCGCTTCATCGCCACTTTCATCACCAGACGCCTACTCAGTGCCAGGCGTCACTGAATCCGAATACCAGCCGAGCCGGGTATTAATTTCAGTATTATTAACACCCGCTGCGAGCACCTAGATTAACACGTCGCCCGCGCTTAGTTTCGGTATGGGTACATCGCAATATTCCAGTCGCTCATAACCACCAACACCGCTTGTCACTACCGCTTTCATGGTTGGGCGACTGTCGGTAATATCGAATCTTTGGTTATTATTCACTTTGGCTTCCTCTGAATGATTAGTCGAGCTATCGACTGAATTGATGCCTGATACGATAGATTTGAATTTAACTGAACGCAACAAATTCATTAAAATAACCCTCAGTAGTATTAAGGCTTATCCAATATACTCTGTTTAACGTTATTAGCCGATCAACCAACATGACACATTATTTCGATCTTGGTAATCATAATTTCCCGATCTCGACATCATTGGTGCAGGCACAACGCTGGTTCGACCGTGGGTTAGCCTGGTGTTATGGCTTTAACCATGAAGAGGCCGCTCGTTGTTTTCAAAACACGATAACTGAAGACCCAACATGTGCCATGGGCTATTGGGGTATTGCTTACGCCAATGGCCCTTTCTATAACAAACCCTGGGATTGGTACGGCGAACTCGAACGTGGGTCAGCGATCAAAATCTGTCATGACGCTTGTCAAAAAGCATGTCAACTCGGTGCCGATAGTACTCCGCTCGAACAACAGCTGATTCAGGCTTTGGGACAGAAATTTCCGGCCGATCCATTGGCTACTATCAAAATACTCGAGCAGGCTGAGCAAAGCTATGCTTTGAACATGCGTGAAGCGCTCAAGTACTCGCCGAATCATTTAGACATCATCTGCCTGACTGCCGAGGCATTGATGAACTTAAATCGCTGGCAGCTTTGGGATATTCGATCGGGTACACATACCTTAGGCGCGCACACTGCCGAGGTGTATAAAATTTTAGAGCATGGTCTTGTGCTGTCAAAACAACTCCATCCTGGCATTTTGCACTTCTATATTCACGCGGTGGAAATGTCACCAACACCCGAAGATGCATTGGAAATAGCGGGTCAGTTACGCAGTGTAAAAACCGACAGTGGACATCTTGCCCACATGGCGACTCATATCGACATGCTCTGCGGGCAATATAAGCAAGCAGTTAAATCCAATGATCGGGCGATCGAACTTGATTTAGAGTACCTTGCGCTTCGTGGCACAGAAGAATTTTACCTTATATCCTGTCTGCACAACTATCACATGAAAATGGCGGCGGCTATGTTTCTCGGCCAGTTCACCCCAGCCATGGAGGCGGCCAAAGGCGCCAGAGCCATTGTCAACCCCGACTTATTTCAGGGTGACAAGCGTTATCTGGCGACAACCCTCGAAGGTTATTATTCTGCCAGCGTGCATGTACTCGTTCGATTTGGTCGTTGGCAAGCCATCATCGACGAACTCATGCCTGACACGAACGCTAGCTACCTGGTGACAACAATACTGCTCCATTACGCTAAAGCTATCGCCCACGCGGCACTTGGCAATCACGCCGCTGCCGATCAACACCGCGAACAATTCGAGCACCTGAGCGCCAGCGTTCCGGACTGGCATGTGATGGCCAACAATCCTACCAGCAACATACTGGCGGTTGCGCGAGCGATGATGAATGGCGAAGTCGAATACCATGCCGGCAACCATGCCTTGGGTTACGACTTTTTACGACAGGCATCTCAGCTATCTGATCAACTCGAGTACTCCGAACCCTGGCCCTGGATGCACCCACCACGCCATGCCCTGGGCGCATTACTATTAGAACAAGGCCATGTCAATGAGGCGATTGAACACTATCGGGATGATCTCGGCATCGGTACATCCCTATCTGGGGGCCTGCCTAGATGCCTTCAACACCCAGACAATATCTGGGCATTACACGGCTATGTCGAGTGTTTAAAAAGGCAAGGCTTATCAGCCGAGGCGCAGCACTATCAACTGCGACTGGATAAGGCTATGTCAGAAGCCGACGTTGATATTCAATCATCCTGTTGCTGCCGAAAAAATACCGCCCGTTCGTAATCGTAATTTTAATCGAAAGCGAATCGCTTTTGGCGCAAAAATCTAGGCTGGATTAAACCGGAAAGCCTCTCTATACTCGCGGCACTGCACACACTGCTCAATTCAAGAATCATTTTCAGGAACCACTTTCAGGAAATTATGCCATGCCTAAATTAACCACTGTTTTCTGGCGCGATATCCCAGCACAGGTAATTGCAAAAGAACGCCGCGAAAATGCCAAAATTGTATTAACCGAACGCTTCGCTATCGCCATCGACAAAGCCGCTATGCGCGCAAAAATGGCGGGCACCGATGAATATCTCGAACAATGGCGTCAAGTCATATCAAAATGCGGTCCTGATTTACAAGCTGCGGCTGACGCTGCTGCTGCTAAGCTTGAGCAAGACTACGACGATGACCGATTAGCTCGCATGGTCAAAAGTGGCGGCCTAGACGAATAGTCACTCCGACCACTGCCCTTACCCCGGCTACCTAAACGCGCAGCTACCTAAACACACCGTTACCTAAACACACAACTTCCCGCTAACCAAAGCCGTACTCATGAATCTGTTAAATGCAAACAACCTCTACCACAGTTATGGTGACCAACCATTGCTGGACATGGCCAATCTGAGCATTGAAGATGGCGAACGCATTTGCCTGGTCGGTAGAAATGGTACGGGCAAATCAACCTTATTGAAAATGCTCTCTGGGCAGATCAAACCAGATGAAGGTGAGATCAATAAATCACGAGGATTGCGTGTCGCCGAGCTTAAACAGGAAGTTCCAGCGAGCATTGAAGGCAGCGTATATGACTGTATTGCGTCGGGCATTGGCGAACTCGGCAATGTCATCACTGAATGGCACCACCTTGCACTTGAGGCCGCGACCGATATATCAGTATTGCCACGTATGCAAGAGTTGCAGGACATCATCGAAGCCAATAACGCCTGGAATTTGGAGAATCGAATTTCAGCCACGGTGTCACGACTGAATTTACCAGCCGATGCCGAGTTCAACCAGCTATCGGGGGGTATGAAACGGCGTGTTTTACTCGGCATGGCCTTAGTCGCAGAACCTGACCTACTACTGCTAGACGAGCCAACCAACCATCTTGATATTGAATCCATCATTTGGCTCGAAGAGTTTTTACAGCAATTCAAAGGGAGCTTGCTGTTTATCACTCACGATCGTTCTTTTTTGAAATCACTTGCGACTCGAATTATAGATCTTGATCGTGGCAAGTTAACCAGTTGGCCCGGTAGCTACGAAAGATATCTAGAAGCGAAACAGGCACAACTGGATGTTGAATCGACCCATAACGCTCTTTTTGATAAAAAACTGGCACTAGAAGAAGTTTGGATTCGTCAGGGCATTAAGGCCAGACGAACCCGCAACGAAGGCCGTGTTCGGGCTTTAGAGCAATTACGCCGCGATCGCTCAGACCGCCGTGAACTTCAAGGTAAGGTCAAACTCGTCACCCAAAAATCAGAAAAGTCAGGCAAAATAGTCATCAATGCGGAGGCAGTGAAATTTCACTTTCAAGACAAGCCTATCGTCAATGACTTCACTTTCAAAATGTTACGTGGTGAAAAAATTGGCATCATCGGCCCTAATGGCTGTGGAAAATCGACACTCATTAAACTCTTACTTGGCAAACTAGCCCCACAAGAAGGCGATATCCAGTTCGGTACCAAACTTGAGGCAGCCTACTTCGATCAGCACCGTGAAACTCTGGATCTAGAAAAGTCAGTTCGGGACAATCTGGTAGAAAAGGCCGACCATGTCGAAGTTAATGGTGTATCAAAACACGTCATTAGTTATCTCAAAGACTTTTTGTTTAGTGAAAAGAAGATCAACATGCCGGTTAAAGCTTTATCGGGTGGTGAGCGTAATCGATTACTACTGGCGCGTTTATTCACTCGCTCGTTTAACTTTCTGGTGATGGATGAGCCAACCAATGATCTAGACATGGATACGCTGGAATTGCTCGAAGAGTTGCTAGTCGAATTTAAAGGCAGCTTGCTACTCGTCAGCCACGACCGAAACTTCATCGATAACACAGTGACGAGCACGCTAGTGTTTGAAGGTGAAGGCGAAGTAAACGAATATGTTGGCGGTTACGTCGACTGGCTAAGACAGCGCACGACAACCACCGAATCACCCCAGGCGATCAACAGTAAAGCCAAGTCGAAAAGTAAACCTGCTCAAGCGCCAAAGCCAAAAGCTAAGTTAAGTGCAGCGGATGAAAAGGAGCTTCGGCTACTACCCGTCAAGATAGAAAAGCTTGAAAAAAAAATTGAAAAAATGCATCAACAATTTGCAGAACCCGGTTTTTACGATCAGGACAGTGCTATTACCCTGCCGTTACAACAACAGCTGTCAAAACACGAAACGTCACTACAAGTGCTATATGAGCGGTGGGAAAAACTAGACCAATAAATGGCGAAAGGATACCAGGAAGCCTGCTCTTTTGACTAAATCGTCGGCAAATAGTGGATCGATTTTGTGTTTCTGGGCAATAAAACCACGTCAATAACGAAATGAAGTATAGCCAGAGCCAGAATCATCAATCGATACGTTAATTTCCAATAAAGCCAGCTCGAACAATGATAGCTTTCGAGCGGCCGATATCAAGCGGCAATCGCGGAAAAGTGCATTTTTAGAGATGCCCTTGAAAGCAATGAAATGATATGATTGCTGATTATAAAGGATAAAATTAGCGCAGTGAGTAACCAAGAAACGAGCAAACACAGCTTAACGACTATCCCTCGCAGTCAACACCAGCTATCCAGAAAATCCATATCTGAAGCCGCGTTAAAAGTTTTATATCGGCTATCAAGTGAAGGATATCGAGCCTGCCTGGTTGGCGGCGGTGTGCGTGACCTGTTGCTCGATAAAAAGCCTAAAGACTTTGATATAGCCACCGATGCAACGCCTGAGCAAATACACGGCTTATTTCGCAATAGTCGCATTATCGGCCGCCGTTTCCGTCTGGTTCATATTCGTTATGGCCGAGAAGTTATAGAAGTTGCCACGTTTAGAAGTCATACGGAAGATTCACCTAAAAACGAACTGAGCACCGAGGGGCGTATCCTGCGTGATAATACCTTCGGCGATATCGAAGATGATGCCTTGCGCCGTGATTTCACGGTGAATGCGATGTACTACGATATCGACGGATTTTCGCTACTCGACTATGCGAATGGTCTGGCTGATATTGAATCACGCACACTACGATTAATTGGCGACCCTGCAACACGCTACCAGGAAGACCCGGTGCGAATGCTGCGCGCGGTGCGTTTTGCTGCCAAACTCGATTTTGATATTGAAACATCGGCTGCCGAAGCCATATTAGAATGCGGTCCATTGCTCACTGGCGTTCCTTCCGCGCGGTTGTTTGACGAAGCCGTTAAGCTATTTCATAGTGGCAAGGCGACTCGTGTTCTTGAACTATTGCGAACCTACAACTTACTTCAATATCTGTTTCCTGCGCTGGATGAAATACTCATCGCCGAACCATCTGAATTAATGCTCGATTTCATTGATCAAGCACTCGTCAATACCGATGCTCGCATTAATAGTGATCAGCATGTATCACCCGCTTTTATCTTCGCCAGTTTGCTTTGGCCCGCGGTACACAAGCAGGCACAGGATATCCAGTCAGATCAAATGAAGATGGTGCCTGCATTAGCTCAAGCCGGTAGCGATGTGATGGGCAGACAAATAAAGCATATTTCAATACCCCGCCGCTACAGCCAAATGGCAAAAGACATCTGGGCTAACCAACCCAAATTTCATCGGACTCAAGGCAAACAACCCATGCGACTGTATGGACATCCTAGTTTTCGTGCAGCTTATGATTTTATGTGTTTGCAAACCATGGTCGGTTTAATGCCAGCGCATCTTTGCCATTGGTGGACTGAGTTTCAAAAAAATAATACGGCGCCAGTCATCGACCGACAGGCACCAGAATACGCAAAACCCCGACCACGCCGCCGACGTAAGCCTGTCAGCCAATCTGGTAATAGCAACTCGAACAATAGCCCTTCGAACAATAGTAAGTCGAATGACAGCTGAGTTAGTTTATGTCGGTATCGGCAGCAATATCGGCGATTCGATCACCATAGCGAGTGATGCAATCGAGCGACTCGGTGGTATTGCACATTGCAAATTAATCCAGCAATCATCGCTTTATCAGTCTGAACCTGTCAGTGATATACCGCAGGATGACTATATCAATGCCGTCGCGCTGATCGAAACAACGCTTGAGCCGATGACCCTGCTAGTCGAACTTCAAGCCATCGAGCAAGCTTTTTATCGACAACGTGATCCAAAATTACACTGGGCGCCCAGAACACTAGACCTGGATATTATCTTATTTGGGCAGCGTGTGATAAATGATAGTCATCTAACCGTGCCTCACCCTGAGATAGCTAATCGATTGTTTGTATTATTACCAATGCATGAAATATCGGCTGAGCCATTCATTCCTGGCTTAGGCAGTTTGCAACATTTAATCGATAATGCGCCTTCAATTCAGTTGCATAAAATCGACAAAAATCCAGACAATATAAAAAATTAGAATGCTAAATAATCATCGATATATTGTAGTGGAAGGCCCTATTGGTGTCGGCAAAACGACTTTAGTTAAAAAGCTAGCCCATACTTTCGGCACTGGCTTAATGCTTGAAAGAGTAGACGAAAATCCATTTATTGCACAGTTTTATCAAAACCCAGCCCGATATGCCCTATCGACTCAATTGTCGTTCTTGTTACAGCGTGCCGAACAAGTGCAAAACTTCCGTCAAATCGATTTATTTCAAAATGTCCATATTGCCGACTTCCTGATCGATAAAGACTCACTTTTTGCCGAACTTACGCTCAGTGCCGACGAATTAAAACTCTACCAACAAATTTATCAACACCTTACGATTGATGCCCCACGGCCTGATTTAGTCATTTATCTTCAGGCACCGGTCGAGGTATTGCAATCGCGCATAGCAACGCGCGACAGATCATATGAAAAACCGATTTCGCATGATTACCTATCGCAGTTGTCGGACGCGTATACCCAGTTTTTCCATGAATATGATGAAAACACACTGCTCACCGTGAACACTCAATCGATTGATTTGATCCATAATGATGCCGATTACGATGCCCTGATCGATGAAATAGATCAGGTACAATCTGGACGACACTATTTCAATCAGTCATCATTTCAGTATTAGTAGGAATGACCCCTTATGTATATACCTCGACCACTCGACAATAAAGTTACCGTTCCTCATCTTAAACAGCTCAAACAACAAGGTGAAAAGTTTGCCTGCCTAACGGCCTACGATTACAGCTTTGGCAAATTGGTAGAAGAATGTGGTGTGGAAGTGGTATTGGTCGGCGACTCATTAGGCATGGTCATTCAGGGGCACGACACGACGATCCCTGTCACTTTAGATGATATTAAATACCATGCGAAGGCAGTCAACGCTGCGCTCGACAATGCCCTGTTAATGGTCGACATGCCTTTTGGCTCGCTTAATTCACCGCAACAGGCGCTCGATAATGCCAGTGAGCTACTTAAAGCCAGTCAGGCCCAAGTGGTGAAGCTCGAAGGCGGCGTCACTCAGCTAAAAACAGTCGAAATGCTCAGCCACTATGGCATTGCGAGCTGTGCTCATCTTGGCCTACAGCCGCAGCAGGTACACAAAATGGGCGGATATCGCGTACAGGGAAAAACCAAAGCAAGCTCCGATCAAATGCTAACAACCGCCTGTGATCTAGAACAGGCAGGTGCTGACATCCTGTTGCTCGAATGCGTTCCAGCAACATTGGCTGCTGTTATCACTGAAGCCCTCGAAATACCCGTCATTGGCATTGGTGCTGGGGCTGATGTGGATGGCCAAATTCTGGTGCTGCATGACATACTGGATGTCACCAGTGGTAAAAAGCCCAAGTTTTCGAAAAATTTCATGCAAGGTCAACCGAGCATTCAGGCGGCGATTAGTCGTTATGTTAATGAAGTGAAAAGTGGTCAGTTTCCCGATCAATCTCACTGCTTCTCATGAGGAGCCGGCTGTACAACATGTACCAAGCCAGCTCCGTCGCAGAAATACGTCAATATGCCCAGCACTGGAAAGACAATGATCAATCGATTGCCTTCATTCCAACCATGGGCAATCTGCATCAAGGCCATTTATCCTTAATTGAAAAAGGCCAGTCGCTCTGTGATCGCACCATTTGCAGTATCTTCGTCAACCCGATGCAATTTGGCCCCAACGAAGATTTCAATCACTACCCGCGCACACTAACTCGCGATATAGAGCAACTCGAGGCCATCGGGTGCGATCTAGTGTATATGCCAACTGCCTCAGAACTTTACCCTAATGGGCTTGATCAGATCAGCCAGGTTCTAGTCACCGATTTAACCGAATCCTACGAAGCCGCGCATCGACCGGGTCACTTCACGGGCATGGCAACCATCGTGTTAAAGCTATTTAACATCGTAAAACCGAATATTTCAGTCTTTGGCAAAAAGGATTACCAGCAATATCAAGTGATTCGTAAAATGGTGCGAGACCTGGATCTCGAAGTTGACATCATCGGACAGGAGACAACCCGAGAAGCTAACGGGCTAGCCACCAGCTCTCGCAATCAATATTTAAGTAAGGCGGACACGTCGCAAGCGGCATTGATATATCAAACGCTGAAGGCCACCGCTGACGAAATCTTGCAGGGAAACATCTCAAAGAAAGGGAAGCACTTTAAAACGCTTGAACAGCAAGCGACAGATCAACTCAATAAGGCAGGGTTTGATACCGACTATTTTTCGATCTGCAACGCCGAAACACTAAAACCAGCCGATGATAAAGATAGAAAACTCGTTATTTTGGTCACCGCAACACTCGGTGAAACCCGACTATTGGACAATATCGAAATTGACCTTTGGTAGGCCAAACACCAAATAAAAAACTTGTTAGCAGCATCACCCAGAGAGATGACACAGGATAAGCTATACTTTTTGATGGCTAATAACTTTGACTGTTATCGAACGATTCGGCTATACTGAACGAATCGTACGATATGACCGTGAGGTGACAAACGATGAATTCCCTTTCTGCCAATGAAGCCAAAACACAATTTGGTGACATGCTGTTAAAAGCACAGCGTTCGCCGATCCAAATTAATAAGAACGGCAAGCCAGTAGCAGTGGTTATCTCAATGGAAGAATACGAAAATACAGAGGCGCTCAAGCTTCGATTGTTAAAATTACGGGCGATTCAGGCCAAAGCTGATATCGAGGCGGGCAATACGCTTGATGGTGAAACGTTTTTCGATGGACTTGAAGCTGGAGAGTATGATTGAAGGGCTGTCGGGCAATCCATGCCTCCTTACTTCAGCTTTCCTCAGCGTCCATGTATTCAACAAAACTTTTAATCTATGATAGACGACTATTCCACACCAGACCCACTCCCTTCCGAACAACATGTAACGCTCACATTAATGTCCTAACAATATCTATTGGGCTCGTAAAACCAAGAACTAGATTCTTATAGCATACCAAGCTGCACCGGTAAACCAGTTGGCATGGAGGTGCCTAATACAGCAGTTCCCTCGTTCGCCGCTGTGCTACATTGGGGTCGGCGATGTTGGGTACACCTTCTTCTGTACCGGCTAAGCTAGGGGCTTTAAAAGTGTGTGCCTGAGTTATTCTTTAAGATTTTTGTATCAACTTGAATTGATCTCGAATGACTTCAAGGCGGCGAAGAAGATCATCGTAAGTAATGATGTCCATAATGTTCCGGTATTTTCGGCGGATAACTTCAAAGTCGTTCTTTTGTTCATCCGAGAGGCCTCTATCGCGGCCCATGAAGGAAAAAACCTCCTTTCATCCAATGACTCTTAAACGCGAAAACTTGTCGAATGCGTTCTCCTAATTGGGCTTAGGGTAAAAAGGGGCTGGCTAATGTTTAAGGGCTTGGAGGGTGTTCAGCTTCGCCGGAATACGAAGGGCAAATATTTACGCTTTCCAGGGTTGATAGGCCATTGGTGACGGAGGTTTTTCGGATTTGATAGTTAGTGCTTAAATTGCCCTTTAGATGGTGTCGGGGGAGTTTTTGTAGGGCGGGGTGAAGGTGTAGGATTTTCTTCGATTTATTCTAGGTGGCATCAATCACGATCAGCTATTGAATGTTGCTGTAGTCCTCTGATTCTTTGGTTTGGGGCTTTAGTTTTGGGGTGTTGGGTAGTCAGGTGAGGGACGACATGGTTAAATTCGGCATATGGTGCATAATGCCTTGAATTGCCTGTGTGGGTGGCACTGAGCCTAAAAGGTGTCTCTAACGTATAAGGGGTAGACAAGCATGGCGAATTACCACATTACCCCGGATGCACAGTCTGATTTGATCGATATTCGCCGATTTACCATAAAACAATGGGGCGAAGCACAATCAGAAAAATACAGTTCGGAACTCCGGCGAACTATACAGATCCTGTCCAATACCCCTGCCCTAGGTAAGCGTAGACCGGATGTTGGATCTGATGTATTGAGCTTTCCTTATGCCAGCCATGTTATTTATTACGTGGTACACGAACAGCAACTAGTGGTGTTCGGTGTGTTGCACAAACGCATGGTGCCGCTGAACCATCTGACCGAGCGAGAGGCAATTTAATGTGGCTAATCTTAAACATTGTATTCTATCCATGTTGCGCGTGAACAGCGCCTTTACTTCAAGCTGACTCAATCTGCAATCGCGCAGCTTTCATGCACTAATTCGGATACAGTTTTTTTAAGCCCGAGATAGCTTCTGACATCTTATCGCGCAACTTAAGGGGCCCAAGCACCTCAACTTGCGCGCCATATTTTAATACATCCATCAACAATTCAGTGTCGTGGCTGTAGGGCACCCGAAGGATGAAATATCCTTTTTCGTCATACTCACTGGTTTGATCTGGGTGCCAAAGCTCATGGGAGACCCAGCGCGCTAGCTTGGGGCTAAAGCGTAAGACGGCTTGCTCTGTATTGACGCCTGAAAAAATGCCGTAGCTGCTTTCAAGCTCCTTATCGAGTTGATTCTCATCAGCATCTATCGCTGGTTGTGCGATTATTTCTAATTGACGAACGGCATCAACCGAAAAGCTGCGCAACCCTTCTCTGAGGTGACACCAGGCATCCAGGTACCAACTATCTCGATAGCGGGTGAGTCTTTGCGGCGATATTTCTCTGCTGGTTTCACTGTCGCTCTGACGATTGTGATAGGTCATCATCAGACGTTTACGGTTAAGCAAAGCCT
>JBDNJA010000128.1:0-37023 GCA_041688005.1 Gammaproteobacteria bacterium | reverse complement strand
TATTTTCTATAGCAGGATTTACCTCTCCCTATTTCACCGGGCTTGTCCAACAAACGGTTCAGATTGTGGATTCCTGCGCTTCGCTAGAATCACAATCTAACCTTATTCGTTAGAAAGCTCGGCGACTAATGCCTAAATTTTCGTGTTAGCTGTTTTTCTAATTTCTTCTCGTTTGGTGGGCGATTTCATATCCTCCGCGGGTTGCTCACCGAGTAAAACAATGAGTTGATGGCGCACTGCAGGAATGTGGGTTTTGATGATGGCTTCGGAGTCAGCGTCTTTTATCAGTACGTCGGCGGTTAGTTGTAGGTAGGTATTGCGGCTTCGCTGGCTGCTTAGGTTTAATATCAGGGGATCGCCAAGAGAAATATAAGCGCTGTCCGTTTTTACCTCTTCTTCTTCCTCGTCGCTAGCTGACCAAGCTTGTCCACCCACTTGTCTTACAATAAGTAAAATCATCAGGGTGGTGCTTAACAGTATCTTTAGCATGGTATTTTTCCGACTCTCTAGTAGTATTGTTTATCGATCAATTCTATTATCTAACCCAACTTATATCGGCAGCTACCCCATAAATATGAATCCTGAAATAATCCAAAAATTAATAGAACAAGGTATGCCATCCGCTTCTGTCACCGTATCCGGTGGAGAAGGCAAGTTTGTTGCCGAAGTAACCAGCGAAGCCTTCGAGGGCTTGATGTTGATCAAGCGACACAAGCTGGTATATGCCTGTGTTAACGCAGAGATTACATCTGGTGAATTGCACGCATTAACGATTGTCGCTAAGACGCCCGCAGAGCGGGCAAAAGCTTAATCATTATTTACAGTTAACCTCCGATAAGCAACGACCAGGGGCTTTGAGATTTTATGAGTTCTGGAGTTTGTGGCGTCGCATCAAGGCTTTAAATTAAAGCTATAAGAGATGAGTGACTATTTTACGCATTTAGACTGATCGCCGAGTCATTAGTTTAGTATGTTGGTTTTTATCGACTAAAAGCGCTAACATATGCGCCCTTTTAAAGATGATCAATATCAATGGATTATTCTAAACGTTTTGACGTGATTGTCGTCGGCGGCGGCCATGCCGGTACCGAGGCTGCGCTTGCGGCTGCGCGCATGGGCGTGAAGACCTTGTTGCTCACTCACAACATCGACACCCTGGGCCAGATGAGTTGCAATCCGGCGATCGGGGGAATTGGAAAGGGACATTTGGTAAAGGAAATCGATGCACTCGGCGGCGAAATGGCGTTGGCATCTGATAAGGCTGGAATTCAATTTCGCATCCTTAATCGACGTAAAGGTCCTGCGGTTCGGGCAACAAGAGCCCAAGCCGATAGACAGCTCTACCGAACCGCAATTCGTGAAAAACTAGAAAATCAGCCCAATCTGTCTATTTTTCAGCAACCAGTGGTTGATTTGATCGAGAATGGTGAGCGCGTCGAAGGTGTGAAGACACAGATGGGTTTATCGTTTTATGCGCCGACAGTGGTGTTAACGGTTGGAACCTTCCTTGATGGCAAAATTCATATTGGTGATGCCAATTACAGTGGTGGTCGTGCAGGAGACCCACCCGCCTCTACCCTAGCAAAGCGCTTGCGTGAGCGGCCTTTTCGTATTGCCCGCCTGAAAACAGGGACACCGCCCCGTATCGATCGTAAAACTATCGATTATAGCCAGTTAGAAGAACAACCGGGTGATAAGCCTTTGCCAGTTTTTTCCTCGATGGGCTCGCTCGATTTGCACCCACGACAAATCAGTTGTCATATCACTCATACCAATGAGAAAACTCACGACATTATTCGTAATAGCCTGCATCGCTCACCGTTGTTTAGCGGTGAAATTGAAGGTGTTGGGCCACGTTACTGTCCTTCTATCGAGGACAAGGTGGTGCGTTTTGCCGATAAAAATTCACACCAAATTTTTGTAGAGCCAGAAGGCTTAATGCTGTCAGAGGTTTATCCGAATGGGATTTCAACCAGCTTGCCGTTTGACGTACAGCTGGATTTCGTTCATAGCATGGTTGGCTTCGAGCAGGCGCATATTACCCGTCCTGGTTATGCGATTGAGTATGATTACTTCGATCCACGTGACTTGCGCCCAACACTCGAAACACGCTTTATAGAAGGCTTGTATTTTGCTGGCCAAATTAATGGCACGACCGGTTACGAAGAGGCAGCCGCGCAAGGGTTGTTGGCTGGGGCTAATGCGGCTGCCGTGGTTCAGGGCAAGCAGGCTTTATCGCTGGCTCGATCACAGGCTTATATGGGCGTTTTGGTCGACGATTTAATCACCCGTGGCACCAAAGAGCCTTATCGCATGTTTACCTCACGCGCAGAGTATCGACTAATACTACGAGAAGACAACGCCGATTTACGACTCACTGAGATTGGCCGTAAGATAGGGCTGGTTGAAGATGAGCGCTGGAGAGCATTTGAGCTGTATCAGGAGAATTTAGTGCGCCTTCAGCAAAATTTACAGGAAACCTGGCTCCGGCCCAATACACCACAGGCCGATCAATTGGCTACGGTTTTGCAGACCCCGCTGAGTCGTGAATATCGATTGGCCGAGATATTAAAGCGTCCGGAGGTAACTATTAAGAACTTGGTGCCCTTACTGAATGAAGCAAAATTGGATAGTGCGGATGATGTCGAGCCTCGCGTATTAGACCCTCGAGTATTAGAGCAAGCTGAAATTAATGCCAAGTACTCTGGATATCTGTCTCGACAGCAGGATGAAATCGATAAGGCCAGTAAGCATGAGGCTACTATGCTACCAGACGACATGAATTTTGCTGATGTCAGAGGCCTGTCGAATGAAGCCTGTGAAAAGTTGCAGGATCACCATCCAGCGACCATTGGCCAAGCGAGCCGCATAGCCGGTATTACACCAGCCGCCATCTCTTTGCTGCTGGTGCATCTAAAACGACACCCATCATCGATGCTAAAAACAGCTTGAACCATCTTAAGGATTTGTTGTTGGATGGGTTATCCAGCCTCAAAATTTCGTTGGATGATAGTCAAGTTGATCGCTTGCTTGATTACTTATTGTTGCTCGAAAAGTGGAATAAAAGTTATAATCTGACTGCAATCCATGGTCTCGAAAAAATGTTGAATTATCACTTGCTCGATAGTTTGGCTATCTATCCAGTATTACAACGTTATAAAAATGCACTCGATGTTGGCAGTGGTGCTGGTTTGCCAGGCGTGCCATTGGCGATAGCAATGCCCGATTCAAATTGGACCTTGCTCGATAGTAATGGCAAGAAAACCCGTTTTATTCAGCAAGCGCTAGCGGTATGCAAAGTGAGCAATGCGAAGGTTGTGCAGTCTCGGGTTCAAGATTACACTGCCTCCCAGCCTCTCGATATTATCGTTAGTCGTGCTTATGCTTCGCTGGGTGATTTCGCTGACAGCGTGGCACATTTAAGGCAGGCAGATACCCTGCTAATGACTATGAAAACCGGGCTTGACCCTCAGGAATTGAAGGCAGTGGATACTATTAAGCATCAAATACAAGCGTCTTCTATCGAGGAAATAGAATTACGCGTTCCGGGTATTGCGGAAAAACGCAGCCTTGTCATCGTGAAGCGATCATGATTATGACTAAAGTAATATGACTAAAATAATCACCGTAGCCAACCAAAAAGGCGGTGTCGGTAAAACGACAACAACAGTCAATTTGGCCGCCGCTCTGGCTGCAACAAAGCGGCGAGTTTTACTTATCGATATGGACCCGCAAGGCAATGCGACGATGGGCAGTGGCGTCGATAAGCGGAATCTCGATCTCAGCGTTTGCGATGTATTGCTGGGTGATGCAGCGGTTGCCGAAGCAGTGGTCCACGCGCCAGAAAGTGGTTTCGATGTATTGCCCGCGAATGCCGACTTAACCGCTGCAGAGGTGCAACTGGTCACTCGCATCGGTCGTGAAAAGCAACTACAGCTGGCGCTAGAGAAAGTACGTAGCGATTATGACTATATTCTAATCGACTGTCCGCCCTCACTTAATATGCTTACCGTCAACGCATTAGTAGCATCCAGCGGTGTGTTGATTCCCATGCAGTGTGAATATTATGCGCTTGAAGGGTTGTCTTCGTTGCTCGATACGATTGAACAAATTCGCTTGAGCGTTAACCCCAATATAAAGTTAGAAGGGTTGTTGAGAACCATGTATGACCCTCGTAACAATTTGTCGAACGACGTGTCTAGCGAATTGGTCGAGCACTTTGGTGATCGAGTCTATCGAACCGTGATTCCGCGTAATGTTCGGCTGGCAGAAGCCCCTAGTTATGGTCAGCCGATCATGCAGTACGACAAGACCTCACGGGGCTCGATGGCTTATCTTGCTCTGGCAGGTGAGGTCTTGCGACGCGATGCCAAGCAAAGCCACTATATCAACTAGTAGTAGCGTAAATTAACAGTGACTATGAAAAAAAAGAGATTAGGTAGAGGGCTTGGTTCGTTAATCGGCAATATCGAACAGGTAACGGAAGTCAGTGAAGAAGACAAAGCGACTGGCATAAGCGAGCTAGGTGTCGATCAAATTCAACGGGGCAAGTACCAACCGCGCCAACATTTTGATCAGCAGACATTACAGGAGTTGGCAGACTCAATCAGCGCCCAGGGTGTTATCCAACCGATAGTGGTACGACCCCAGGGTAGCCATTATGAGTTGATAGCCGGTGAGCGGCGTTGGCGAGCCGCACAATTAGCGGGCTTGCAAAAAATACCGGTCGTGATTCGCGATCTAGATAGCAAGTCGGCAGCAGTCATTGCATTGATCGAAAATATTCAACGCGAAGACCTTAATCCGCTCGAAGAATCGCAGGCATTAATGCGCTTAATCGAAGAATTTGAGCTTACACATCAACAAGTTGCAGATTCTGTCGGACGCTCCAGGGCGTCGGTTAGTAATTTGTTGAGACTGCTAGATTTGGCTGATCCTGTCAAAGACCAGGTAAATCGTGGCTTGCTCGATATGGGTCATGCCCGTGCTTTATTGGCGCTCATTCGACATGATCAAATTGAAGTTGCGACTATCGTAGTCAATCGAGGCTTGTCTGTTCGAGAGACTGAGGTGCTGGTTAAAAAGACACTCAGAAATCAAGATCAAGAGTCAGTAGAAGCACCACAAATCAAAGACCCAGATATTGTCAGGCTGGAAGCTCGAATCAGCGAAAAACTCGGTGCCAGGGTACAGCTTAAGTCTCGAAAGAAGGGTGCAGGCGACCTCATCATCAGTTTTCACAGCAGTGATGAGTTCGAAGGCATTCTTAGTCATTTCGATCTGTAGCCAGCCGGACAGAATATAAATCCATTTGACGATTGCTTGTTGGGGGCGTTCTCCCTATACTTTGCGGCCGATTTCAAGGCTAGGACGCCGATTGTAATTCTGGATTGTGTCAAATTATGAAAGGCCAGATTTACAAAGCTCTAGTAATTCAGTATGTTGTGGGTTGTTTATTTTTAATAGGCCTCGGTATCTGGAATACAGATACGCTTTTTTCCGGCTTTGTAGGATGTTTGGCAGGTTTGCTGCCTGCGACTTATATCAGTAGTCGCATGGCGAGAAAGACCAATGAGTATTCAGCCCAGCAATGGTTGTCCTACGCTTATAAAACTCAGCTAGGCAAATGGTTTATGACCATTATGATGTTCGCGCTGATTTTGGGTGCTGAATATAACTGGAGTTTTGCAGTTTTGTTTGCTGGTTTTTGTTTAGTACAAATAACCAGTTGTATTGTACCATTAACGATAAAAGGCGATTGATCAAAGATGTCTGGTTACGCAAACTCGAGTGAATACATCAAGCACCATCTGACCAACCTTGTGTATGGCCAGAAGTCTAGTGGTGACTGGGGTATTGCTCAAAGTGCCGCAGAAATCAAAGAAATGGGTTTCTGGTCTATTAACGTCGACTCGATGGCTTTTTCAATTGGTCTTGGTGTCCTATTTTTATGGGTTTTCCGTAAAGCGGCGAAAAGAGCAGCGGCCGGTGGCACCGTCGGTGTTGCACCTACCGGCATGCAAAACTTTATCGAAATGATCATCGAATTTATTGATGGTTCAGTTCGTGGTTCATTCACCGGTAAGAATCCATTAATTGCGCCCTTAGCGCTGACTATATTTATTTGGATTTTCTTGCTTAACTTTATGGATCTGTTAGCAATCGATCATATTCCTGGCCTTGCTGGCCTACTCGGTATTCCCTTTCTCAAAATTGTCCCAAGTACCGATCCGAACATAACTTTTGGCCTGGCGCTGTCGGTATTTATTCTGGTTATTTACTATAGTTTTAAAATGAAAGGTGCGGGTGGTTTTTTTGCCGAGCTAGCCTTTCATCCTTTCCCAAAATACTTAATGCCGGTCAACCTAGTACTGGAAGGCGTCACTTTAATCGCAAAACCAGTATCACTAGCACTTCGACTGTTCGGTAACATGTACGCAGGTGAAGTTATCTTCATCTTAATAGCGGTAATGTACGGGGGAGGCTGGACGTTAGGTCTGTTTGGCGGCGCTTTGCAACTGGGTTGGGCGTTATTTCATATTTTAATTATTACCTTGCAGGCATTCATTTTCATGACGCTGACCATCGTATATCTCGACATGGCATCACAAACTGAAGAACACTAAATTTTCACCTTTAAACTTACAAAATATTTATCCTAGGAGATAATCATGGAAACAGCAATTATATACGTGGCCGGTGCATTAATGATGGGTTTAGGCGCGCTAGGCGCAGCAGTAGGCATAGGTATTCTTGGTGGTCGTTTTCTAGAAGGCGCGGCTCGTCAACCAGAGCTAATTCCAATGCTACGTACGCAGTTCTTCATCGTCATGGGCCTTGTTGACGCAGTACCAATGATTTCTGTTGGTCTGTCTATGTACGTCATGTTCGCTGTAGTTGGTGGATAATTGGCCCTTGGCCCATTATTTAACTAGAACAGTAAACTAGAGCGAGGATAGCAATATGAATTTCAATGCAACATTAATAGGACAGAGCATCGCCTTTGCGGTTTTCGTCTGGTTCTGCATGAAATATATATGGCCGCCATTGATTGCAGCATTAGAAGAGCGTAATGCTCGGATTTCGGAAGGTTTGGCTGCTGCACAACGTGGCCAGAAAAATCTGGAAGAAGCGCAAGCGAAAGTAAGCGATAGCTTAAAAGATGCCAAGCAGCAAGCTCAGGAAATCATCAATCAGGCGCAAAAACGTGCGACCGAAATTGTTGATGAAGCAAAAGATACTGCGCGTGAAGAAGCTGATAGAATCAAGTCGATGGCGAAAGCAGATATAGAGCAGCAGGTCAACAGTGCTAAAGGCGAGCTTCGTAAAGAAGTATCCCTGATTGCGTTAGCCGGTGTCGAAAAGATATTGGGTCGCGAAGTCAATGCCAAAACGCATGATGCAGTTCTGAATGAACTGGTTGCGCAGATTTAGACTTTAAGACTATGAGTGCTATAAAATGAGCGATTTTGAGACAATTGCACGGCCATACGCTAAAGCAATATTTGAGCTAGCTTCTGAAGAAGGTAGCTTGCAGGCTTGGTTGGATAGGCTGACAACATCAGCAGCAATAGCGGACGATGCGGGCATGCAAACCATGTTCGACATGCCGTCCATGTTGCCTGCTGAACATGTTGAGCTGTTTTTATCGGTCTATGCCGGCATTAATGGAGCAGAAAAAGCCAGTGCAGAGTTCAAAAACTTTATTGGTCTGCTCGCAGAGAATGGTCGTTTACCAGCTTTATCCGCGATTACTGCCGCTTATGAGATTCTCAAGCAGGAAGCCGACGGTAAAGTTGAAGTGCTGGTAAAATCAGCACAGGCGCTGACCGAAAAGCAAAAAGATGAAATCGCAAAAAGTTTGGCAAAGAAGCTGGGTAAGGAAGTGACTATTACTTCCGAAATTGATGAGACATTAATCGCTGGTGCGATTATTCGAGCGGGTGACCTGGTCATCGATGGCTCGGTATTAGCGCGCTTTGGCAAACTCTCAACCGCACTCAATAAATAACGAATATTTATAACGAATACTTATGATTATGGGATCACGTGATGCAACTTAATCCGTCAGAAATTAGCGAACTTATTAAAGATCGCATTAAGAACTTTGAAGGCGCCGCCGAAGCAAGAACAGAAGGTACTGTTGTCAGCTTGATGGATGGTATCGCACGTATTCACGGCCTGGCTGACGTCATGTCTGGTGAAATGATTGAATTCCCTGGCGATACTTACGGCATGGCTTTGAACCTCGAAAGAGATTCGGTTGGTGTCGTAATCCTCGGTGCCTACGGGCATATTACAGAAGGCGATACAGCCAAATGTACTGGGCGTATTCTTGAAGTGCCAGTGGGTGAACAGTTACTGGGTCGAGTGGTTAATTCACTGGGTGAAATAATCGACGGCAAAGGTGCTATCGAATCTGAGCAATTTATGCCCATCGAGCGGATTGCACCGGGTGTTATCGAACGCCAATCGGTTGATCAGCCAATGCAAACTGGTTTGAAAGCGATCGACGCGATGGTTCCAGTCGGACGTGGTCAACGCGAGTTGATCATCGGTGATCGCCAAACAGGTAAATCTGCGGTAGCAATCGATGCGATCATCAATCAGAAAGGCACTGGCATTAAATGTGTCTATGTTGCAATCGGGCAAAAAGCTTCGACAATTGCTAACGTAGTTCGCAAGCTTGAAGAGCACGATGCGCTTGCACATACTATCATTGTTGCAGCGAGTGCCTCTGACTCAGCAGCACTGCAATACATAGCACCTTACTCAGGTTGCACCATGGGAGAATACTTCCGTGACAAGGGTGAAGACGCCCTAATCGTTTATGATGATTTGACCAAGCAAGCTTGGGCTTACCGTCAAGTTTCATTGTTATTACGTCGTCCACCAGGACGAGAAGCTTACCCTGGTGACGTTTTCTACTTGCATTCGCGTCTTCTTGAGCGGGCATCCAGAATCAACGCAGTTTGCGTAGAAAAATATTCAAACGGCGCTGTAAAAGGCAAAACGGGTTCGTTGACTGCATTGCCAATCATCGAAACTCAAGGTGGTGACGTATCGGCATTCGTACCGACTAACGTAATTTCGATTACGGATGGCCAGATATTCCTTGAATCTGACCTGTTCAACGCCGGTATTCGTCCAGCGATTAACGCGGGTCTTTCAGTATCACGTGTTGGTGGTGCTGCACAGACAAAAATCATCAAGAAGTTGGGTGGTGGTGTTCGATTGGCATTGGCTCAGTATCGTGAATTGGCCGCTTTCTCTCAGTTCGCATCGGATCTTGACGAAGCGACTCGCAAGCAGCTTGAGCGTGGTCAGCGTGTGACCGAACTCATGAAGCAAAGGCAATATGCGCCACTGAACGTTGCTGAAATGGGTGTTATTCTTTACGCTGCGAACGAAGGCTACCTTGATGATGTCGACGTTAACAAAATTGTTGCATTCGAAGGCGCCTTGTTAGCACATGTTAAGTCGAACAATGCTGATTTGTTAGATTCGATCAATGCTTCCGGCGATTACAACAAAGACATCGCTGACAAAATTGCAGCCGCTATCGCAGATTTCAAAACCAACGGCGTCTATTAATCAAGCGACCTTAAGTTAAGAGATAATGAGAGAGATCTGATATGGCTGGCGGCAAAGAAATAAAGACTAAGATCACGAGTGTTCAAAATACTCAAAAGATCACAAAAGCCATGGAAATGGTAGCGGCAAGTAAGATGCGTCGTGCTCAGGATCAAATGTTTGCAACTCGACCTTATGCGCAGAAAATCGCCACGGTTGTTAGCCACATTGCGAATTCGCATTCTGAATATAAGCATTCATTCCTTATCGAGAGAAAGGTAAAGCGTGCCGGTGTGATTGCTATTTCGACTGATCGTGGTCTTTGTGGTGGTTTAAATACTAATCTGTTCAAAAAGTCACTGGCAAAACTTACTGAGCTTGATGATCAGGGCGTAGAAATTGAAGTGGTAACGTTCGGTTCGAAAGCGCTAAGTTTTTTCAAGCGCATTGGTGCCAAGGTGACAGCCGAAGCCAGTCACCTCGGTGATCGCCCAGAAATGGCCGCTATCATTGGCCCAGTTCAGGCATTGTTAAGCAGCTATGCCAATGGTGAAATTGACGCAATTTACCTGGTCGGTAATCAGTTTGTTAATACCATGACTCAGGATCCAACGGTGACGCAACTAGTCCCGGTTGTACCCTCTGCTGAAACAGAGTTATCCCATCACTGGGATTATATCTATGAGCCAGATGCCAAAGAAGTACTCGATAACGTACTAGAGCGTTATATCGAATCACTGGTTTATCAGGCTGTAGTCGAAAATGTTGCCTGTGAAATGGCCGCGCGTATGTTGGCGATGAAAAATGCGACCGATAATGCAGGCGATATGATCAGCGAATTACAACTAATTTATAACCGCGAACGTCAAGCGAGCATCACACAGGAAATAAGTGAGATCGTTGGTGGCGCAGCCGCAGTATAAGTTTTAGTTTAATAGACACAGACAAATAATCCAGACAAATTATTTAGACAGATTATTTAGATAACCCCAGAATATTAGTTTTTAAGAGGATACGCACATGAGTACAGGTAATATCGTGGAAGTAATCGGCGCCGTCATCGACGTAGAGTTTCCTCGTGACTCTGTCCCTAAGATTTACGACGCGCTATATATTTCTGATAACAATCTAACGCTTGAAGTTCAGCAGCAATTAGGCGACGGAATCGTTCGCACCATTGCGATGGGTGCTTCTGAAGGATTACGTCGTGGTATTGAAGTTTCTAACACCGGTAGCCCAATCACAGTGCCTGTTGGTCAGCAAACATTAGGTCGCATCATGGATGTACTGGGTGAGCCTATCGATGAGAAAGGTCCTATCGGCGAAGAAAAGCGTATGCCGATTCACCGTGAACCGCCAAGTTACGACGAGCAGGCAACTGCGACCGAGATTCTGGAAACAGGCATCAAGGTAATCGATCTAGTAATGCCGATTGTTAAGGGTGGTAAAATTGGACTGTTCGGCGGTGCTGGTGTTGGTAAAACAGTAACACTGATGGAGCTTATTCGTAACATCGCTGTTGAGCACTCAGGCTTCTCAGTATTTGCAGGTGTTGGTGAGCGAACGCGTGAAGGAAACGATTTCTACCACGAAATGACCGATAGCAACGTTATCGACAAGGTAGCATTGGTATACGGTCAGATGAATGAGCCTCCAGGCAACAGACTACGTGTTGCACTATCTGGTTTGACCATGGCAGAGCATTTCCGTGACGAAGGCCGTGAAGTACTGATGTTCGTTGACAATATCTATCGTTACACACTGGCAGGCACCGAAGTATCAGCATTGCTAGGTCGTATGCCTTCAGCGGTTGGTTATCAGCCTACACTGGCGGAAGAAATGGGTGTGCTTCAAGAGCGTATCACATCGACTAAAACGGGTTCGATCACTTCTTTCCAGGCAGTTTATGTACCAGCGGACGATTTAACCGATCCATCTCCAGCAACTACATTTGCGCATCTTGATGCGACACTCGTACTGTCTCGTCAAATCGCCGAATTGGGTATCTACCCAGCAGTTGATCCACTCGATTCAACGTCACGAATTCTCGATCCAAATGTTGTTGGTAACGAGCACTATGATGTTGCTCGTGAAGTTCAGGGCACATTGCAGCGTTATAAAGAATTGAAAGATATCATCGCCATATTAGGCATGGATGAATTATCTGAAGAAGACAAACTGCTTGTAAACCGCGCTCGTAAGATGCAACGTTTCCTATCACAGCCTTTCTTCGTAGCCGAAGTATTCACCGGTGCACCTGGTAAGTATGTATCACTAAAAGATACCATTGCTGGCTTTAAAGCAATTATCGACGGTGAAATGGATCAATACCCAGAGCAGGCTTTTTACATGGTCGGTGGAATTGAAGAAGTTGCTGAAAGAGCGAAGACGCTTTAAGGAGCAATCGGATGGCTAATACCATACAAGTTGAAATCGTAAGCGCCAAAGAGAAAATATTTTCCGGTGTTGCTGAAATGGTTTATGCACCCGCAGTTTTAGGTGAAGTGGGTGTGGCTCCAGGTCACACGCCGCTGATATCACCGCTTAAAGCAGGTGAAGTTCGACTGGATGTTGGCAATCAGAAGGAGGAGTTCTTTTTTATCTCTGGTGGAATTCTTGAGGTACAGCCTCACGTTGTAACGGTTCTTTCAGACACCGCAATAAGAGCCGATGATTTGAACGAAGCTGCCGCTATCGAAGCGAAACAAAGAGCCGAGGCCGCATTAGCAGATCAGCAGTCAGATTTTGATATTGCTAAAGCCAGGGCCGAAATAGCTGTTGCTGCGGCTCAAATTGCCGCCATTCAAAAGCTAAGAAAGAGATAGTCAATTTTAGGCAGCTATTTTCTTGATGAATATCTAAAAAGGAGGCTTATGGCCTCCTTTTTTTTTGTCTTTGGCATACAATAAGTACTGATTAAAAGTATGGGATCCGAACAGTATGGCCCTAAGTATTATTATCCTCGCAGCCGGACAAGGCACTCGCATGAAGTCCAATCGTCCGAAGGTGCTTCATCACCTGGCTGGCAAACCGATGCTTCAACATGTGGTTGATACCAGTAAAGCCTTAGATCCAGACCAGATTATTGTTGTAGTCGGTCATAAAGCTGAACTGGTCAAAGAAGTCATGTCTGGTCAGTCACTCACTTTTATAGAACAAAAACAGTTGCTCGGAACTGGCCATGCGGTTGCCCAATGCCTACCGGTACTGAATTCGGGCAATGATGTGCTTGTGTTGACAGCGGATGTGCCATTAGTAACGCAAAGCACTATTCGCTCGCTGCTATTAGACTCGACAGGCGTCGACGTTAACGTACTAAGTTTTATGCCGGCCAATCCTTTTGGCTATGGCCGTATCGTTCGTAACAGTGACCAAACGGTTTGCGCGATTGTTGAACAGAAAGATGCCAGTGAATTAGAGCAAGCCATCATTGAATCTAATTCGGGCATTATTTTTATGGCCGGTAGTCGGGTGAAGCAACTGATAGGTTTGCTTGACAATAGTAATGCACAATCTGAATATTATCTGACAGATGTCATTAGGCATGCATCAACTACGGGATTTCGAGTAAATGCCACGATTTGCACCGATGTCGATGAGGTAAATGGGGTTAATAATCAACAACAATTATCCGAGGTTGAAAAGCACTATCGGCAACGACAAGCTAACGCGTTAATGACCGAAGGGGTCAAGCTTTATGACCCTGTAAGAATCGATATCAGAGGCCAACTTACGGTTGGCAAGGATGTTGTCATAGATATTAACTGTGTTTTTGAAGGCAAAGTCTACCTGGGTGACAATGTGCATATAGGTGCTGGCTGCATTATTAGAAATACCAAAATCGAATCGAATACAAAAATTCTTCCAATGACTATGATCGATGAATCGACTATTGGTCATAGTGCCATCATAGGTCCATTTTCCAGACTGAGGCCAGGTACGGACTGTTCGGATAACATAAAAATTGGTAATTTCGTTGAAACTAAAAAAGCATCGATAGGTGAAGGCAGTAAGGTAAACCACTTAAGCTATGTGGGCGACGCTACCATTGGCAAAAATGTAAACATTGGTGCGGGCACAATTACCTGTAACTATGATGGTGCCAATAAATTCCAAACCATTATTGAAGATGATGTCTTCATCGGGTCGGACTCTCAGCTGGTTGCGCCAGTTACCATTGGCCGAGGTGCCACTATTGGCGCTGGATCGACTATTACCCGAAATACTCCAGAGCAACAATTAACTTTGTCGCGCTCGAAACAAGTGTCAATCAGTAGTTGGCAGAAACCAACTAAACCAGATAAAGGATAAATTCATGTGTGGAATAGTCGGCGCATTAGCGCAAAGAGACGTTAGTTCTATCTTACTCGAGGGTTTACGACGTCTCGAGTATCGAGGATACGATTCAGCTGGCATTGCACTCATTAACGACGGAAAGTTAGAGCGATTTCGAGCATTAGGGAAGGTTCAGCAGCTAGCAAACAAAATAACGGATGACGAACCAGGTACCGTGGGCATAGCCCACACTCGCTGGGCAACTCATGGTGCCCCGTCTGAAAGCAATGCGCATCCACACTTTTCGAAAGACCGAATTGCCGTAGTACATAATGGAATAATCGAAAACTACAAAGAAATTCGACAAAAACTAATCGCTGAAGGATATATATTTACCTCCGAAACAGATACCGAAGTCATAGCGCATCTCGTCGAACACTACTATGAGACTGATCTCTTTAGTGCAGTCATACAAGCAGTTCAATACCTGGAAGGCGCTTTCGCGTTAGGCATCATTGCGGTGGCCGAACCCGACACGTTAGTCGCCTGCCGTAAAGGTAGCCCATTAGCGTTAGGCGTTGGCATTCAGGAAAATTTCATTGCATCCGATATTTCAGCTTTGTTGCCGGTCACAAGCCAGTTTATCTACCTTGAAGAAGGTGACTTTGCCGTATTACATCATAAAAGTTACCAAATTTATGATGTCGACGGAGCAGAAAAAGAACTAGAAATACACCTAACAGAAATGACGAGTGACTCGGTAACCAAGGGCCAATATCGACATTTCATGCTGAAAGAAATTTATGAGCAGTCAAAATCAATTACTGATTGCTTAGAAGGACGCATAGACTCGGACGATATTCTTGATTCGATATTTGGTCCAAGCGCCGCTGATATTTTTTCGCGAGTCGAGAATATTCAAATCATCGCCTGTGGCACCAGTTTCCATGCAGGTTATGTTGCCAAATACTGGATAGAAGAATTATTAGAGTTACCCTGTCAGATTGAAGTCGCGAGCGAATTTCGTTATCGAAAAGCAGTTGTTCCAAAAAACACGTTATTTGTCACCTTATCTCAGTCCGGTGAAACAGCCGACACACTTGCGGCACTACGCAATCTGTCGTCTGATAATTATTGTGGATCACTCAGTATTTGTAACGTGCCCGAATCTTCTTTAGTACGCGAATCTAACTTAGTACTAATGACACGAGCGGGACCAGAAATTGGCGTAGCGTCAACCAAAGCCTTTGTTACTCAGTTGGTATCGATGTTGTTGCTTACCTTATCAATTGGCAAGTTACGCAATCTTGAGCCATCTATGATATCTGCCATCGTTAAGGAACTAGTCGAACTCCCACGACTAGTAGAAAAAGTACTCGAATTAGATCTGAAGATAAAGGCTATCGCCGAAGATTTCATCGACAAGAAAGATGCTTTGTTTCTAGGTCGAGGCGAACACTATCCGATCGCAATGGAAGGAGCACTAAAGCTCAAAGAGATTTCATACATTCATGCGGAAGCCTATCCCGCAGGTGAACTAAAGCACGGCCCTCTTGCACTCGTCGATGCCGACATGCCCGTAGTAGTCGTAACACCGAATAATGAGTTGCTTGAAAAACTGCATTCAAACATGCAGGAAGTCAAAGCGCGCGGAGGAAAGCTCTATATATTTGCACACCAGGGCGTCAAGCTAGAAGAGACCAGTGACGATGTTGTCATTGAAATGGCCGGCGAAACCCAATGGACAACACCAATATTATCAACAATCCCGCTTCAATTACTGAGTTATCACGTTGCTGTATTACGAGGCACAGACGTAGACCAACCTAGAAACTTAGCCAAATCAGTGACTGTGGAGTAAAGCAGGCAGCCTATTTGGCGATATATTTGCCGTTAATAAAGTCGTAAAAATGAATCATGCGCCCGATAATAAAGTCGTAAAATGAGTTGGTGTTAAATATAGCTTTTAAAGAAAAATAAATTACTTGCGCTATCCTAGTTTAATACGGGCCTTTAGACAGGAGGTCCTCGTGTCGGTGGTGCTGTTCCACCCCGGCACCATTTCGCATTGCATTCAATGAGTTATCCGGCTCTAGGTGTGCGGACTTATCGTTCTCATGTCTATTGCATAAATCCCCTCTTTCCAACACAATCAGCCTAGGAAGATTATAACCAAGGGCTCAATAGTTGAACGATTCAACACTGCTGGAAGCGGACACTCGTAAAGAGATTGATGAAAAGCTCGGTGCTGCTGGCTGGGTAATCCAGGACAAAATTCAACTTAATTTATTTGAAAGCATGGGTGTCGCCATTCGCGAGATGGAGACGGACACCGGCCCGGCTGACTACATGCTGTTTATTCAAGGCAAAGCCTGCGGCATTATCGAAGCCAAGCGCGAAGGTGCCAGCCTCGGTCACGTCGCAGAGCAATCGCAACGTTATGCCACTTCGAATACCAAACACATCCAGCGCTGGTCGGCAGACAACGAACCTTTGCCCTTTCTATATGAAGCCACCAACTATGAAATCCGCTTCCGCGACGAGCGCGATCCAACTCCGCGATCACGTGACGTATTCCATTTTCACCGACCAGAAACCCTAAAATCCTGGCTAGAACAAGGTGATACTTTTCGCTCCCGTCTGCAACACCTGCCCGAGCTAAACACCAAAGGCCTGCGCCATTGTCAAATCGACGCCGTATACGGCATCGAAGCCTCACTCAAGCAAGGCCACCAACGTGCCTTATTACAAATGGCAACCGGTGCGGGTAAAACCTTCACCGCTTGCACCCAAGTCTATCGCTTGGCAAAATTCGCCAAGGCCAAACGCGTATTGTTTTTGGTCGACAGGGGTAACCTCGGTAGGCAAGCACTGAAAGAATTCCAGCAATACACTACGCCTGACGATGGCCGGAAATTTACTGAGCTTTACAACGCTCACATCCTTGGCCCGGGTGGTATCGGTGATGAAATCAAAGTGACTATTTCCACCATCCAGCGCATGTACTCACAACTATGCGGCAAAGAACTCGATGAAGAGATAGAAGAACACTCTGCCTACGAAGTGGGTTTCAATGAGAGCGCACGGCAAGAAGTGGTTTACAACCCAACCCTGCCCATCGAGACCTTCGACATTATCATCATCGATGAATGCCATCGCTCCATTTACAACTTGTGGAGTCAGGTGCTTGATTACTTCGATGCATTTTTGATCGGCCTCACTGCCACACCAACTAAAAAAACCATAGGCTACTTTCACCAAAACATCGTATCAGAATACACCCACGAAGACGCCGTCATCGACCGCGTCAATGTCGGGTATGACATCTACCGCATCAAAACCGAAAAGTCTGAACAAGGCGGTTTAATGGAGGCAGGCACCAACATCGAAGTGCGTGACCGACTCACCAAACAAAAACGCTGGGCGCTACTAGATCAGGACGAGCAATACCAAAGCAAACAACTCGACCGCAGTGTTATCGCACCCAACCAAATCCGCACTGCCATCAAAGCTTTTAAAGAACGATGTCTACCCGAATGCTTCCCTAGTCGTACATGGGTACCCAAAAGCCTGTTCTTCGCCAAAAATGACGACCACGCAGATCGTATTGTCGATGCCATCCGTGAAGCCTTCGGTGAGGGCAACGACTTCTGCAAAAAAGTCACCTACAAAGTCGGCAAGAAAGACGCCGAAAAAACCATCGCCGAATTTAGAACCAGCCCACGTTTGCGTATCGCTGTTACCGTCGACATGATCGCCACCGGCACCGACATCAAACCGCTCGAATGTGTCGTTTTTATGCGTGATGTTCGCAGCCCCACCTACTACGAACAAATGAAAGGCCGAGGCACACGCGTAGTCGGCGACGACCTACTGAAAAAAGTGACCCCCGACGCGCCAACAAAAACACGGTTTGTTTTAGTCGATGCCGTCGGCGTCACCGAATCCGATAAAACCGAAACCAAAAGTCTAGAGAGCAAACCATCAGTCTCAACCGAAAAACTCATGCAGCAAATCGCCATGGGTGATCGCAGCCCCGAAAGCCTGCAAACCTTAGGCAACCGCCTAATCCGTTTGGATATGAAACTCACCGATGGCCAGCGCAAACAGATCAACAAACAGCTGCGCACCACGCAAGAGAAAATGGGCGAAAGCACTGACGAAGCAATCCTAACACTGGTCGCTAGCAAGCTCGTCCACGCTGGCAACGTCGATATCCTAGCCGACCAAATACGCGCCCAGCACGGCACTGATGAGGTCAGCGACAAACAAACAAAAGCCATCTACGAGCCAATCGCCGATGCCGCCATTAAACCCTTCCACAATCCAGAGCTGCGTGTTTTACTCGAAACCCTACGCCGCAATACCGATCAGCTGATCGACGACAGCGCCGACGAACTCACAGAAGAGGGAACCGGTTACGATATCGAAAAAGCCAAAGGCCTGGTTAAACGCTACGAGCAATTTATAACAGACCACAAAGACGAGCTTGATGCCATACAATTAGTCTACAGCCAGCCCTATAAAAATCGGCACCTTAGCTACCAACAACTCAACGACCTAGTAGAAGAAATCGAGCAACCACCCTACAATATCGCCCCCAAAGACGTATGGCGCGCCTACGAAATGCTAGAAAAACTAAAAGCCAAAGGCGCAGCACCAACCGAAAAGTTGCCAGCATTAATCAGCTTAATTCGCTGCTCTATCGGCGTAGCCAAAGATTTAGAGCCATTTCCTCAAATAGTCAATCAGCGCTTCGAAATCTGGCTAAAACAACAAATATATAAAAGTCCTCTCCCTCTGGGAGAGGATTTAGGTGAGGGAGCAAACGCAGTGAGCCTGGGAGAGGACTTAGGTGAGGGAGCAAACGCAGTGAGCCTGGGAGAGGATTTAGGTGAGGGAGTGAAGTTCACGACAGAACAGTTGGCCTGGTTACAACGCATAAAAGAGCAGATCGCCAATAATGCAGAATTTGAAATGGATGATTTTGAAATGATACCGGCTTGTAAAGAGGAAGGTGGGCTGTTGAAGGCGCGGGCTTTGTTTGGGGAAGAGTTGCCTGTGATTGTTCAGGAGCTTAATGGGTATTTGATTGCATGAGTGAAGTTGAACTGTACAAAATTCCCGAAAGTTGGGTGGAAACAACCATTGCTGAAATAATCAAAGATTCGCAAATTGGAATTGTTCGCTCAAGAGCTTTGCAGAATCAAGACGGTATAGGTACCGCCTATTTAAAAATGAATAATGTTACTTGGAATGGGCGAGTAACAAATGACAACTTGGCTTATGTAGATGTTACTGATGAAGAGTTAGAAAGATACAAAATTGAAGAGGGTGATATTTTATTCAATACAAGGAATAGTTCTGAGCTTGTCGGCAAGACCGCTATAGCAAATAGAAGCGTTGAGGGATTTGTCTATAACAATAATCTAATGCGCATCAGGGTGAATGAAGGAATTGAAGCTAAATATATTGCTTATCAGATGATTTCTCCGAAGTTTCGTCGTGATATGGAAAAGGTAAAACGGGCTACCACAAATATTGCTGCCGTGTATGCAAAAGACTTGCTTCCATTGCCTTTAGCATTAGCCCCACTAGAACAACAAAAACGCATCGTCGCCAAAATAGAAGAGCTCTTCTCCCATATCGACGCAGGTATAGCCGCCCTCAACAAAGCCAAAAAACTGCTCAAAAAATACCGCCAATCCGTCCTCAAAGCCGCCGTGACTGGTGACCTCACCAAACAATGGCGTGAAGAGAATAAAGGCAAGCTGGAGCCAGCAAGTCAACTGTTAGAACGCATCCTGCAAGAGCGTCGCCAAAAATGGGAAGCGCAGCAGCTAGAGCAGTTTAAGGCGAAAGGGAAGGTGCCGAAGGATGATAGGTGGAAGGAGAAGTATAAGAAGCCTGATAAACCTCGCTTTAAGCATAACCCACCAGAAACGTGGGTCATTTGCTCTTTTGAGGAACTTATCCTGGAGTTGAAAAATGGCATTTCAAAAAAACCAGCTGAAGAAAAAGGGTTGGCCATTTTAAGAATAAGCGCGGTTAGACCAATGGCTGTACATAAAGACGATGTGCGTTTCTTGCCGGTGGATTTCAAGTCTGATGGTTTTGAAATTGAAGATGGTGACTTGCTGTTTACACGATATAACGGTAATCCTGAACTGGTTGGTGTGTGTGGAAAGGTTAGAGGACTAAAGGATAAAACAGTTTACCCTGATAAAATAATGAGGGCACGGCCAGTAAGCACATCGATGATATCAACTGATTATTTGGAATTGTCGCTTAACTGCGGAATTTCGAAAGATTTTATCCGTTCAGTAACTAAAACAACAGCTGGTCAATCTGGTGTGGCGGGTGGTGATTTAAAAAAGTGCCCATCTGTACTGCCGTCTTATGACGAGCAGGTTGAAATAGCCAATATTGTAGCTGATAAATTTGAGGTTATGCAGCGACTATCGATGAGCATAGATGCACAATTAGATAAAGCGGAAAGAAACAAACAGTCGATTTTGGCTTCGGCGTTTTCAGGACATTTAAAAGGGATATAAGTGCGCAAAAGGAACAGTTTAGTTTTGCCTATATTCAGGCTATTGCTGCGCAAGCTGGACTTAATTATTCAAAAGACGCTGTAGATGACGACAGTGTTGACATCAGATTGAGTGGAAAGGGTTTTACGGGCGGTAAGCTCCGGAATCCTAGGATAGAAGTCCAGCTAAAGTGCACTTCTCAATCTGTAATGGTTTTAAGGAGTTTATAGAACTCTATGAGGCCGATGATAGAAGTAAAAGAACGGAGTCCGAAAAGAGCGAACGTTGGAAGTCATTCACCTACGATGAAATCATCGCCCGAGACAAAACCAACCTAGATATATTCTGGCTGGAAGATGATGCGTTAGAAGACAATGAAAAAAGGATATAGACATCCACGCTGTGAAGTCGGATAGGGATATTCAATCAATATTAGCCTCGGCTTTTTCAGGAAATATCTAATTTAGGAGTAGTAATGTTTGAAAATATATTTGGTGGAAAAGCACCGAAGCCTATGAGCGCTGATCATATTAAAAAGAGAACTACAGTCTTAGTTATTGATGATGAAGAACCAATCGAACTTAGGGCCTTATTAAAAAGAGACGGTTGGAGAAACTACTATCTTGATGATTTAGATTCTCTAGAGGCAAAAAAATTGCGTGATAGCCAAATTGTTTGCATCGACATCATGGGAGTTGGTAAGGCGCTTCAAGTTAGTGATGGTATGGGGCTTGTAAAAGATATTAAATTAAAATATCCAGAGAAGAAAATTATTTTGTATTCATCTGTATCTAAGCAAGATATTTTTTCGGATGCATTGGACTTCGTAGATAAGCGTCTAAGAAAGCAATCCTCACTTATTCCATTTGTTAAAGCTATTGAAGAGATGGCAGCAAATACTTTTAGCTGGGATGAAACTCTTCGTTATGCATACTTTAAACTTGAAGGTGAACTAGGAGATATCATGGATTTTGATAGTTTTAAGAAAAATGCAGAAAAATCAATCGTTAAAGGAGGCTGGAATAAGGGAGCTTTTGTTAAGAAAGCTGGTGTTAGTCTAGATGTCGCATCCAAACTGGCTTCTTTAATTGCCCTTGCAATGGCTGGTTGAATATGAAATTTTGGGTGAAGTCAGGTGGTGTGGTCGAATTTTCTTATCGTGATGATGGCGAAACTGAAGTTTGCGAGCGTTGTTTGAGCGAGGATATTAGAGGGAAATGCCAGCTGGGTAGATATGCAGTACGGCGTGAAAGGAGTAATTCTGATTACATTTTTTGTTATGAACAAACAGTGCCAGGCAAACAAGCAAAATATTTGTCAAAAATCACAGCGAATTCTTTCAAAGGAATTGTTAGTGCTGCAGAAAGCCAAAGCAAGGATATTAGTAATATACAAACCATTGCTTATCATAATGCAAAAAAATTAAATGCATCTATCGGTCAAAAGATAGATTCCATCTTTCCATCAGAATCTGATTTTATAAAAAGCTCGAGTGTTGATTCTATTAAGTTAGCTATGACTAAAAATTCGGATGGAGTTGCGGCCGGAATATTGAGTGTACGTAAAATTGTCGAGCAAGTTGAAGCGGAATATAATCTGGTTGAAATTTTGGGCCAAAGTGAGCCTTTTAGTCTTAACGATTTGACATCAATCAGGATTCACAAGTTGTTAGTGGGTGTTTATTACAACTACAGAGAGGTTTTAGAAGACAGGAAAATTTCGGTAGATATAAGAGACACATCTTTTTCAATAGCTGTTGATTATAGTATTGCAAAGTCATCGATTGGCCAGATATTGAGTAATGCGGCTAAATATTGTAGACAAGACTCCAAGGTATTCGTTGACGTTAGAAAGGCTGGTGAATTTTTTGAAGTGGTGTTTTCTATGACAAGTTTATATTTTTCTATTTCGGAATCCACTGAATTTGGAGCCATGGGTGTTAGGGGTAGTCAGGTCAAAGAAATCTCGGGAGACGGCATAGGATTATATGCAGTAGGTCTTTTTCAAAAAATGCACAAAGGCTATTTGAAAATGGAGTCGAACCAATCTACTAAGTTTACAAGTGATGGCAAGGAATATTCTCAAAATGAAATTACGCTAGGTTTTTATGACTATCGGGTTTTGCTATGAGCGCATCAGAAATAGTAAACAAAGTTTGGAACTACGCCCACGTCTTACGTGATGACGGCGTAGGTTACAGCACCAACATACACCAAACCACCAACTTAAACTTCCAAAAAAGCAGTTAATTGAAAAAGCAATAACCCATGCCCCAAAATTTCTCAGATTACATAGTCTACGTCGATGAAAGCGGTGACCATGGCCTAAAAACAATTGATCCAAACTACCCAGTTTTCGTTTTGGCATTTTGTGTTTTTCAGAAACAAAATTTCATAGAACAGATAGTCCCCGCCATACAAGGCTTTAAGCTTAAGCATTTTGGGCATGATCAAATCATATTGCATGAAACGTATATACGTAAAGACCGTGGTGATTTTTCGATTCTAAAAAGCAACGCAGCTAAAGACGAATTTATGGCGGAGCTATCAGGTATTATCGAGGCAGCTCCCTTTACATTTGTTTCTTCTGTAATCAAGAAGGAGCAGTATCGTCGTCGATATCATGAGCCTGATAATCCGTAGCACGTTGCGCTTGGATTTGGATTAGAGCGCGTATTCTATTCCTTCGATCTAAAGGTGCCGTACCGTGCAAAACACATGTCATTGTTGAAAGGCGTGGGAAGCAAGAAGATAATGAACTGGAGTTAGAGTTCCGCCGCATTTGTGATGGAGCCAATTATGACGGCATACAGTTGCCTTTGGAGCTGGTTTTTGCAGATAAGAAAAGTAATTCGGTTGGTTTGCAGATAGCAGACCTGGTGGCTCGCCCAGTTGGATTGAAAATTCTACGACCCGAACAAGCTAATCGTGCTTATGAAATTTTAGAGAGGAAGTTTTACCGTAATGATAAGGGCTATCATAATGGCTGGGGTTTGAAGTGTTTCCCTTAGCAAACGCTAGAAAACAAAAAGCCCTGGTGCTTCCACCAAGGCTAGATGTCGACCAGGAATCCCCAGTCCTTGTAAACGAGTATGGTGCTATATGCGCCAATTTTCAATAAAAAGTTTCATTTCGGTTGTTAGGTTAGAAAATTAGTGTGGATATTAATTAACATTATCAATGAGTTAATAAATTGAGCGCATCAGAAATAGTCAATAAAGTCTGGAACTACTTTCATGTGCACGTCAACTGCTGATAGCTGAACTCGCAGGCAAGTTGGTTTTTATTCTGTGATGAAACAATGAGATACCGTTTTAATGTCATTTGATAACTGAAAGGCGCTGGATAAGAAATATCTGAGCGTTTATACACCTTGTAATGGAATGAATGACGCAGAGCTAATAGAAGCTATTGCTATTGTCCATGTTGAGTTTATTTTGGTGCATCCATTTCGCGAGGGGAATGGCAGGTTGGCAAGGTTATTGGCGAATATTATGGCGTTGCAGGCAAATAAACCTGAGCTGGATTTTTCAAGCTGGGATACGGCGAGAGATTGTTATTTTTTAGCGATTCAGGCGGGTATGGCTTGCGACTATGAGCCGATGAAGCTGTTTGTTAAGCAAGCGTTACACGATGCTGAGGCGGGTGTTTAGTCTTAAGTTTGGCTTCAATTGCTGCGACAGATTCACGAGTCTCTATCGCAGTCGAGCTGGCAAGTGAGCGCACACGCATTTTGCGAGCAGTAGCCGGTTCAAGCAAATATATGTTGGTGGATGATAGTAGTTTTTTACTCATAGGCCACAGTATAACTTACTATTGAGTAGGTATAAAACACTACTCTGCCATTAGGTAGTGTTTAGAAACTAAATTAAAACAATGAGTTACCTATGAGCGCATCAGAAATAGTCAACAAAGTCTGGAACTACGCCCACGTATTACGTGATGACGGCGTCGGTTACGGCGACTATGTGGAACAGATTACTTTTTTAATCTTCCTGAAAATGGCCGATGAGCGGGGCGCCTTCACCCCAGCCCTCTCCCTGCGGGAGAGGGAGAATCGGCATGTGGTACCTGAGAAATACGACTGGTCAAAGCTAGTCAAGCTCGACGGTGACGCACTAGAAATTCAATACCGCCATACCCTGGAAGAGTTGGGCAAAGAAGGCGGTATGTTAGGCACTATCTTCCGTAAGGCGCAAAACAAAATACAGGACCCAGCCAAGCTCGAACGACTGATTAAATTAATCGAAAAAGAAGCCTGGTCAACGCTGCCGGTGGATGTCAAAGGTGAAATCTACGAAGGTCTGTTAGAGCGCAACGCGCAGGATGTGAAAGGCGGTGCCGGTCAGTATTTCACCCCCCGTGCCTTAATTCAGGTTATGACCGAAGTTATGCAGCCGGATATCAGTAAGCTACACACCGTTGCCGACCCTGCCTGTGGTACCGGCGGTTTTTTACTGGCGGCCTATGACTACATGGCCCCTCACGCCAGATCTAAAAAAGAACAAAAGCATTTACGAGAAGGTGCGATGCGCGGCAACGATATCGTCGATAGCGTTACCCGCTTATGCGCCATGAACCTATACCTACACGGCATAGGCAGTGCGGACGGTGGATGCCCCGTGATCAGCCAGGATGCCCTGGCCAAAGAAGTGGGTGACAACGACCGCGTCGATATTGTACTGGCTAACCCGCCCTTCGGTAAAAAAAGCTCTATCACCATTATCAGCGAAAAAACCGGCAAAGCCGAATCAGAAAAACTCACCTACGAGCGGGAAGACTTCTGGGCCACCACTTCAAACAAACAGCTCAACTTCGTCCAGCACATCGCTAACATGCTCAAGATAGACGGCAAGGCTGCTGTGGTTGTGCCGGATAACGTGCTCTTCGAAGGTGGGGCGGGTGAAACCGTACGTAAAAACTTATTAGAGCGCACCGATTTACACACGCTGTTGCGCCTACCAACCGGAATTTTTTACGCACAGGGTGTAAAGGCCAACGTGATTTTCTTTGACGCCAAACCCGCTTCAAAAACCGCATGGACAAAAAAGCTGTGGATTTATGACTTCCGCACCAACGTACACATGACCTTAAAAACCAAGCGGCTAGTGAGGAGTGATTTTAAGGAGTTTATTGAACTCTATGAAGCCGATGATAGAAGTAAAAGAAGTGAGTCCGAAAAGAGCGAGCGCTGGAAATCATTCACCTACGATCAAATCATTGCCCGAGACAAAACTAACCTGGATATATTCTGGCTGAAAGATGACTCGTTGGAAGACACTGAAAACCTACCGGCACCGGCAATCTTGGCCGCTGAAATTGTTGAACAGTTAGAGGCGGCATTAATGGAGTTTCGCAGTGTTGAGGAAGCGTTAGTTATTGACGGAGATGGATAATGACAATCCCCAGGTACGATGAAATTATGCCTGTTGCTTTAGCCTACCTCGAAGATTGTGGGTTAATAAAATACCGAGACATGGAAGCGCCTTTGGCAAAGCTATTCACGCTAAGTGAAGAAGACGTTGCACAAGAATATGAGTCAAAAAACGGCACGTTCAAGTCAGCTAGGCAGCATAGTTTGAAACGGGTTGTTGGGTAATGTCATCTGAATAAAACGATGCAACGTACTCCGTTATTGAAGTCCCTGGCGATGTGTCATCTCAACTTGAGCAACTGGGTACTAAGGCTAAAGCCTGGTATTTTGATGAAGATGACAACAAAGTCTTGTTCAAGGAAGGACGTCCTGGTACAGGAGAGAACTGGGCAGAAAAAGTATGTTGTGAAATCTGCCGTTTATTGCTAATACCCCATGCAGATTACCAACTAGCCATCTGGGACGGAAAGCAAGGCATTATTTCTCCAACATTTGTCCCTGCTGATGGGCGTTTGATTCTTGGTAATGAACTACTGGCTAAGATTCATATCAATTATGATGAGGCTCGGAGATATCAAGCGCGCCAGCATACTTTAAGGCGCGTCGTGGCCGCACTGGATATGCTCAATCCTGGGCTCCCGATTGGCTGGGAGGCGCCTTCCGAAATAACTGATGGCAAAGGAGTTTTTGTTGGTTATCTGCTGTTAGATGCATTAGTTAGTAATCAGGACAGACACCATGAGAACTGGGGATTTATCAATTCATTTGAATTTGGATTACGTCTAGTACCGACTTTTGATCATGCATCTAGTCTGGGAAGAAACGAAACCGACGAAGTCCGGATGGAACGCTTGCAGTCGAAAGATAGCGGACGAGGGATAGCGCATTATTGTGGTCGCGCAAAATCTGGTCTATATAAGGCTTCGACGGATAATAAACCAATGACTACTATCTTTGCCTTCCAAGAAGCAGTTAAGATAAGTCCAGTGGCCGGTCGATTTTGGCTTAAACGGCTTGGTGATCTAAATCTTCATGAACTTGAGACTATTTTTTATAAGATTCCTAGCGTTATAATATCTGAACCAGCTCGGCTTTTTGCGTTAAAGATGCTGGAAACTAATCGAAATCGCTTGATGAATTTACAGTTGAGTTAATATGAAATCACTTTTTGTTGCATGGCAGGATCCTCAATCGAGACAGTGGGCGCCCGTTGGTCGACTCAGTCGTGATGACGATCAGTATCGCTTCGTATACACCCAGGGAGCAAAAGAGCTTACTAATTTTACGCCATTTGGCCGAATGACAGATTTGCAGGCTGAATACGTTTCTGAAGAACTATTCCCTTTGTTCGCTAATCGAATTTTAGCTAAATCCAGACCCGAATATGATCAGTATCTGGGTTGGTTGGGGATGGAGCGGAACAGATATGACGCACTTGACGAGCTGGCTCGCACAGGTGGCATTCGGGCGACAGATTCGTTAGAACTTTTTGCCTGCCCTGAGCCAACCAAAGAACAAAGTTACGAGGTTTACTTCTTTTGCCGTGGGTTAAGGCATTTACATACAGAAAATCAAAAAAGAGCAGCTGAACTAAAACCTGGTGAACGGCTTTTTGTCATGACTGATCCTCAAAATGAATTTGACAGAATGGCTCTGCTATTGAGAACGGATGACCCCATCACACTGGTTGGGTATGCGCCGCATTACTTTTCAGGTGAGTTTTCCCACCTTATGCAACTTGTCGAGACTGAAAAGGTGCAAGTTACGGTTGAAAAAGTAAATCTTGATGCGCCTTTGCAATATCGGGTTTTGTGTAGAATCAAATCATCGTGGCCAGAGAGTTTTCAACCCTGTCAGAACGGCGCATTTGAGTCACTTGCGAACTAGTCTCAACTCAGGCTACGCCTTTCCTAAGGCGTTTACCGCAATGCGATAACTGTAATCGGATCCCTTCCCTTTTTAGCCATCTGCTAGCCAAGCCTGTCCAATCCTACTGGCAAATTCGAAAACGTTTTGGCAAATTGTGCACACACTGTCTGCACGATTGAGCTGGTGCCAGGAAAAAGGAAGCGTTACCCTTTTTTTTTACTCATTGTCTGTCTAGGCTTGGAAAAGGCTTAGGGTCTTTCCCGGTCGTATAAAAAATAACATGGACACCCAAAGTTTTGAATTTTCAAATCTAACCCGAAAGTGCAAGCGCCCTTTCAGAAAGGCAGGGGTTTTTTAGCAAAAGGTTGATGGTTTAAAATGAATTGGCCATTTAAATTACGGTGCGCCTTAGATCAAGTCAGTTACATAGCCATCCTATGACCGATGCTGTGACATTGAGTGGCTGTCCTTTATGTAATTTCTATTAGAAAAAATTGTCAATGAGGGTGCAGCATTAAAATCAGTAAAGAAACCACCAATTTCAAGAAAACCAAAGCAGTCTGTAAATGGTTAGAAGTAATAATTCATTGAAATATGACGCATTTAGCTATATAAAAGGAGGTATATACTTACCATTATGGTAAATTATAGGGTTGTCAGCCGTTATGCAGGTGAATTGCCTGCCAAAGGAAATAGCAGGAAAATTTCGGCGGGGCCTCTGTATTCAGTGGCTGATGTGCTGCCAATATTGGGTAGTGGTTCTGCATCAATCATTACCTGGACTAAAAAGTGTATTAGTGATGTTCAGAAATTAAGTCTTGATGATGAAGACTTGCTTGAATTGTTGAAATTAGCCGTGCGTAGTGGTCGCTTTAGAGGATCCGAGTGGTGCGAACAAAAGCCCGGTGGGCCGTGGGCAGCTTGTGATGCCTATGCTGTAATCCGTAGTGAATGGATTCAGACAGCGCGTAAAAAAATGGATATTGAATATTATATTAAGTTTGCGATAGGTAAGAAAGGCACTATTCTTTTGCTGATTTCTTGCCATTAAACGAACTAAGGGGATAAACGATGACAAAGTCTCAAAATGTATGTCCTGTTTGTGGTGAAGGCCATTTACATGATTCTATAGATAAGAATAAGGTGGAATATAAAGGTCAGACAACCGAACTGGATATGTTGTACTCGGTATGTGATGTTTGTGGCAGCGATCAATCTGCTTCAGCCCAATTACTTACTAATAAACGGACCATGATTGCATTTAAAAAGCAGGTCGATGGTTTAATGGCTGGTGAACAGGTGCGTGCTTTACGTGAACGCCTAGGCATTAATCAGGCTGAAGCGGCTAAAATATTTGGTGGTGGTCCTGTTGCTTTCTCCAAATATGAGTCAGATGATGTTGCCCAGTCTGCGGCGATGGATAAGCTGTTGCGACTTGCTTTAGCGGTACCCGGCGCATTTAATAAGCTGGCGCATGAATCAGGTATCCTGAAACAAAATACCAGTGAGTGGGGTACTTTAAAAATTAAGCAAACGAAAATAGCGCACCCATTTTTGCGTGTTATTTCGTCTTCTCAGCCAGAGACACACGAGTACTGGAAGAAAGTAGGATGATTTCAGCAAGCTTTCAAAAGGCAATTGATAATCTAAAGATAGAGGATGTTTATCTTCGAGCTTTTACTGCCCGTTGTGGAGAAAATTTCGACCCAAAGTACTACTCAGGGATAGATTCTCTAGCCGTGCAATTAAAGCACTTTGTTAAACAGTCAACCGTCGTTGAAGTTGAGAATGATGGCCGGTTGTTACGAGTTTTTATTGATGTCGGTGTTCGTTGGGTGGATGAAAATATTGAGGATGGGGAGGGAGCTGACTCGATAATGGCGTTGATTGAAGCCGAGTATGTCGCTGAATATACAATGGAAGAGGAATTAGAAAAGGCCTGCATAGACGAGTTCTCATTAAAAAATGCAAGTTTCCATGTTTGGCCTTATTGGCGAGAGTTTTTGTCGAACCACTGTGATCGATTACGATTACCAAAAGTGATGCTACCTACGGTCCAATTTGCTGATAACCAACATGTAAATGATCCTGAAATTCTTCAAAGTGAAACAAGTGCAGAAAATAATAATTAGAACTATTGTATCTAGAATAAACCGAACCTCCATTATCTACTCACCTAATAATTTTGTACTTAGTGGTTCCAAGTTAGAAGCAAGTTTTAACGTCACCCAAAAATAAAATATATTCTTACGAGGGATTTTTTGATTTCAGTTAGAATTTTTTGAGCACATGATTCTCGAGCCAATAAATGCCAGACAACACACAATACATTTTCAATAATGCTGAATACGGTAAAGGACGACTGGTTCTTGCTGTAGTTAAACAATATGTTCAGAGGAAAATCCTACCTACCATCAAATAAAACAACAATTTCCTGATGCGCTTCAAGGTAGTCAATTCGTTGTGATTGCGCTAACTCGCTAACTCGGGTCGGACCAACCTAACTAACTGATTTTATGAATTCATAACTCAAATCACTCTATGATTTGGCCTTTAAACAGCATGTTTCACAAGGAAAATACTCTCTTTAAGGAAGAAGACTATGCCTCGAGCAAATCGACACTTTTTACCTGGCTTGCTATGGCATATTGTCATTTTCGTCCATCCATGGGCTTCATGACATAAGAACATCCATGTTCAAAACCCATCGGTGTCAAAAGAAAGAGTTCCTACTGAAATTTGTCCGAGTTCATGAATGCTGGCTCGGCTGGTTAGCAGTAGAAACCTAGCGTACATATTCTGAAGTTCTGTGAAACCTTTCCTAGGTTGCAGATTGTGCACACACTGTCTGCACAATTGAGCAGGAGCCACTTTAAGCGGCTCATTACCATGAAATACAAACTACAACGCGAGCTTTAGATGTAAATGTACAGTATAGGACGCTGGAGCGAACGTGAGTTTGGCAGCCGAATAGATTCGGTGCTTTACCAGCCAGGGGTAGAGTCGTAAATCGTAGGCCTGAAAAGCGAAGCGCCTTCCGGCAAACTCTCAACAACATATCCACCTCATAGATTATGACGATTATTCTTCTTTCGTCTGCTTGGTAGGTTTGGCAACCTGGGCACGCCTGATGGCGCCTGTGGCTTATCAAGCCTTCTACGTGGATTCATTTATATAGCGACTATGCAACAGCAACTTCGGCAATGTCTGAATGAAGAGCTGGCAGTAAACAACAGTATGCGGGATAAATCATGGTCGGAAAGTTTAGCTGTGGGGAGTCAAAACTTTGTTGAAAATGGTCAAACCTTACTTGGTACAAAGGCCACTAATAGGAAAGTAACCGAAATGGTAGGCAAGCATGCACTACGTGAACAGTCAGCTCGTTACGATATCGTTTTGGGCACTGAAAATATCGATTTAAGGCTGGATAACAGGTTTACGTGGGATGATTTATAGTTGGAATTAATGAGTTACCCAGTTCCGACCCAGATAATATACTTAAGGTTGATGAATTTAAAAGGAACTAGTCTGTTTCAATTTCTTGATGGCCTTAGACCAAGCCCAGAACATAGCCATCCTATGGCCGATTTTATAGCCTTGATGCCGATTTATTTTTTTCAAGGTGGGTTAGAAAAAACAAAGGCCCCAGAAGGGGCCTGATCTCAGCTCCAGCTTAGCTTGTTATCGCTACTTGCCGGGCTGGCTGTACGGGACGGACCTTTGCACAGTCTCGAATGCCTGATGCATTGCAGAGCAGGAACACCTTCAATATAGGCGCAAAACTGATAGATTTCAAGGCTAGTAGCAAATTATTACAAATAAGCGTGAAGGTGACCTAAGTTTAGGCCGTGCAGCATACATTTATATACTTCACTCATCTGTTCGCGGCCTAATTTATTTTGGTAGTACATCCTTTTGCCATTTGTAGGGTTTCGTTTATTTAGGCGTATTAGGTCTAATCTATGAAAGCCAACGGTATAGATCATGTCTGCTTTAAGCCATGTATCCTTTTCTTGAAATCGTCCTAATTGTGGCATTGAGTTTTTAGGTATTTTATAGTGGTACGGCATTATAGGTGAAGGTGTGCTCGTGCTTAAAGGTAATATAGTAACTAAATCTGAGCGTCCGGAAATGGGTGGCGATACAACCAAAACGGGTCGGTTACTTTTCACCATCTCGGGTGCTTTGAAGCCAGCTGAAAAATCGCAAAATAATATTTGACCTACTTTGGGGTGAAACTGAATTGCCACAGACAAGATATCCTTATGTTTTATTGCGCTCCAAGCACGAAATTATAACATACTGTTCAGCCAGCAAAGCTGTTCATGCGGACTTCAAAAAGCGTGGTTTTTCAGGAAATAACATGGACACAAGCTTGAAATCTCAAACTTAACCCAAAAGTCCCAACACCCCTTAAGAAAAGCGGGGCTATGTAGAAAAAAAGGGGGGTGAATTTAAACCGAATTAGCCTTTTCTAGTGGCCTCATGGCCTTTGACCACGCTCAGATCAGGCCCTTGTTATGGCTTTGATGATTTATTTTTAACCGCAAAGCGTAAATCTCGGAGGCTTGCCCCCGAGCTGGATAGTGCAACTGGGGCTTGTCCGCAGTTTCACTATCCAGCTTGAGGGGTATTACTGTAGTTACTTTTGTTTTAGAGTTTTCTCGCGAAGCGAGGAAACGCTGCGCTCTTTAGAGCTCAGTTCTTTCATTTTGCGGCTGCCAAACAGATCCCTCATTTATTTAAGGCGCTGGATAAGAAATATCTGAGCGTTTATACACCTTGTAATGGAATGAATGACGAGCAGCTAATAGAGGCTATTGCTATCGTCCATGTCGAGTTTATTTTGGTGCATCCATTTCGCGAAGGAAATGGCAGGTTGGCACGGTTATTGGCGAATATTATGGCGTTGCAGGCGAATAAACCTGAGCTGGATTTTTCTAGCTGGGATACGACGAGAGATCATTATTTTTTAGCGATTCAGGCGGGTATGGCTTGTGACTATAAGCCGATGAAGCAGTTTGTTAAGCAAGCGTTACACGATGCTGAGGCGGGCGTTTAGTCTTAAGTTTGGCTTCAATTGCTGCGACAGATTCACGAGTCTCTATCGCAGTCGAGCTGGCAAGTGAGCGCACACGCATTTTGCGAGCAGTCGCCGGTTCGAGCAAATATATGTTGGTGGATGATAGTAGTTTTTTACTCATAGGCCACAGTATAACTGACTATTGAGTAGGTATAAAACACTACCTGCCATTAGGCAGTGTTTAGAAATTAAATTAAAACAATGAGTTACCTATGAGCGCATCAGAAATAGTAAACAAAGTCTGGAACTACGCCCACGTCTTACGTGATGACGGCGTAGGTTACGGCGACTATGTCGAACAGATTACCTTTTTAATCTTCCTGAAAATGGCCGATGAGCGGGGCGCCCTCACCCCAGCCCTCTCCCAACGGGAGAGGGAGAATGGGCATGTGGTGCCTGAGAAATACGACTGGCCACAGCTAGTCAAACTCGATGGTGACGCGCTAGAAGTTCAATACCGCCATACCCTGGAAGAGTTGGGCAAAGAAGGCGGTATGTTGGACACTATCTTCCGTAAGGCGCAAAACAAAATACAGGACCCAGCCAAGCTCGAACGACTGATTAAATTAATCGAAAAAGAAGCCTGGTCTACCTTGCCAGTGGATGTCAAAGGTGAAATCTACGAAGGTCTGTTAGAGCGGAATGCGCAGGATGTGAAAGGCGGTGCCGGTCAGTACTTCACCCCTCGCGCCTTAATTCAGGCTATGACCGATGTCATGCAGACCGACATCAGCAAACTACACACAGTTGCCGATCCTGCCTGCGGCACCGGCGGTTTTTTGCTCGCGGCCTATGACTACATGGCCCCTAACGCCAGATCTAAAAAAGAACAAAAGCTTTTACGCGCAGGGCGTAAAGGCAAACGTGATTTTCTTCGACGCCAAACCAGCCTCTAAATCCGCGTGGACAAAAAAGCTGTGGATTTATGGCTTCCGCACGAACGTGCACATGACCTTAAAGACCAAGCGCCTGGTGAAGAGTGATTTTAAGGAGTTCATAGAACTCTATGAAGCCGATGATAGAAGCAAAAGAACTGAGTCCGAAAAGAGTGAGCGTTGGAAGTCATTCATCTACGATGAAATCATCGCCCGGGATAAAACTAATTTGGATATAATTTGGCTGAAAGATGATTCGCTGGAAGATACTGAAAATCTACCCGCACCCGAAATTCTGGCGGCTGAAATTGTTGAACAGTTAGAGGCGGCATTGACGGAGTTTCGATGTGTTGAGGATGCACTAGGAGCTAATGGATCTTAAAAATTGAGTAAGAATGGAAAATCGATATGAGTGAATTAGGTGGTAGGGCGACTCAGGAGACAAAGCTGAGCTATAGTGTAATCCACCATTTCGAAGGTTGCTTCAAGGTATGTGTGTCGGGTTACGCGATAAGGCTGCTAACCCGACCTACTTCTTTTTTCACATAACTAACGGCATTGGGCTTTGACCCGAATAGAAAGCTATCACGTTGCGGTATTGCGTGGGACAGGCGAAGACCAATCTAGAAACTTAGTGCTTTAATATCTATAAAGCTGAATAAGACCGAATGTCAGTATTTTAAGCTGCCCTCCCAATGCCAATGTTGGTACATTGAGCTTATAATAATAAAAAATACCATAGATAGGTTTCTAAGCTCGCAATGTTTGTCAAATAATCATTGTTTTCAAGCGCCAATCCCCTTCCTTTAGAAAAGCTTTGCTCTATAATGCTACTTTTCCGAATAGCAATAGAAAAATTCTTCTTAATAAAGAAATTAGATGAAAAAACAGATATCAGGCGATTAATGACATGGCAACACAAGAATTATATGGCGCTCAGGCCTTACTTAAATGCTTAGAGAGTGAAGGTATAGAAATTATATTCGGATATTCTGGTGGAGCTGTGCTCCCAATATTCGATGCGCTCGAGACGATTAAAACCAAAATCAAATTTGTCATGGTTCGCCACGAGCAGGGTGCAGTCCATATGGCTGATGGTTACGCTAGAGCAACCGGTAAACCAGCTTGTGTATTGGTAACGAGCGGTCCCGGCGCAGGCAATACCATCACTGGAATCATGACGGCTCACATGGATTCTATACCGATGATAATCATTACTGGCCAACAAGTAACCTGGATGCTAGGTAAGGATGCTTTCCAGGAAGCCGATATCTTTGGTATTTCGATGCCTGTAGTAAAGCACAGCTATTTAGTTAAATCGACAAACGATCTGCCGCGTATCACCAAAGAGGCTTACCACATCGCGACAACCGGACGTCAAGGCCCGGTTTTGATTGATATTCCTAAAGACTTAAGCCAGGGACCCTTCGATGGCGAACTTGATCAAGAAATGGACTTACCTGGCTATAAACCAAAGCTGGCTTTCGATTTTGATAAAGCCGAAGTCATAGCCATCGCCGAGGCTATTAAGACTTCGAAAAAACCATTAATCCTGGCAGGGCACGGCGCGATGCTCGCGAAGGCTGATGTCGAACTGAAGTATTTAGCAGAAACACTAAACTCACCGGTGACCAATACTTTATTAGGAAAAGGTGTCTTCCCTGAAACCCATGAATTAGCGCTCGGTATGTTGGGTATGCATGGCACGGCCTATGCGAATAAAGCGATTGTTGAAGCCGACTTAATTATTTCGGTTGGTTCACGCTTTGATGATCGTATTATTGGCCAAGCGGATAAATTTGGTCGTCTCGCCACTATCGTTCATATTGATATTGATCCTGCAGAAATCGGTAAGATGATCGTCCCACACTATCAGTGTGTTGGCGATGCCAAAGCAATTTTGACTGAGTTAAATAAACATATCGAACGCCTCGACTCAGACGATTGGGTTGAAAAGGTTCAGGCAACGAAGAAAAAATATCCGCTGTCATACAAGACGCATGGTGGTCTTAAAATGCAGCACGTGTTGGATGAGTTTTATCAGCTAACTGAGGGCAAGGCGATCATGGCAACCGATGTCGGCCAACATCAAATGTGGGCTGCACAGTTTTATAAATGCGCTGAATCATTCCAGTGGTTAACTTCTGGTGGTGCCGGCACGATGGGATTTGGTTTCCCAGCAGCAATCGGCGCGCAACTAGGTCGCCCAGATGATGTCGTAATTGCCGTTGTCGGTGATGGTGGCTTTCAAATGACTTTGTTTGAGTTGGCGACGGCTGTTATCGAAAAACTACCCATCATCATTCTCGTATTGAACAATCATTACCTGGGTATGGTACGCCAGTGGCAGGAGCTATTTTTCGACCAGCGGGAAAGTGGTGTTGATCTGGTTGGTAATCCCGATTTCGTGAAATTAGCTGAGGCTTATGGTGCGACAGGCTATAATCTTAAACGCCCAGCGGATGTCCGAAAGGTATTGGAAAAAGCCTTAGCACATAGAGGTGGTCCTGTGCTGATCAATGCTGAAGTTGCGAAAACCGAAAACGTTTTCCCGATGATTCCAGCAGGTGCCGCCTTAGAAGATATGTTAATCGAACCGCCAAAAGAAAAGTTGGCAAAGCCAACAGGGTCTACCTAAAGGGTTTGACTGACTATCGAAACAAGGCCTGATCATTTGGCACAGCAGTGAACATTGAGAACAAAACCATGACAGAAGAAAACAAGGAAATAGTAACGACTGAAACCTCACCGATGGTTGGGCATACTAGTTCGCAACATACTCTGAGTGTGTATGTTTCGAATACGCCAGGTGTATTGGCACGCATTGCGCAAACGTTCGCACGCCGGAACTACAATATCGAATCACTCGTGGTATCACCAGGTATGGATGGTCGTTTTTCTCGAATGACTATTGGGCTTTCTGGAGATGAAGGCATGTTAGACCAAATCATCATGCAAGTGAGTAAGTTGATCGATGTTGTGCATTGTGTTGATCACAGTTTCGAAACGTCGGTTGTTAAAGAATTTGCAATGATCAAAATTTTGTGTGGTATCGACAAGCGCAGCGAATTGCTGCAAATTGCAAAGCACTTTGGTTGCAAAACGCTCGACTTAACTCGGACCTCGATGATAATAAGTGTCGACGGCAATAGTACAAAGGTTGATGCACTGGTCGAAATGATTTCAAGCTTTAAAGTAGTCGAAATGGTCAGGTCAGGTAAGGTAATGATGGTGCGTGGAGAATCTAGAACCTAAGGGCATCTCCCAAAATGCACTTTTTCCGCGATTGCTGCGTTACCGTTTTTTGTGCTCCTCGACAACCGCTCCTGCGTTGTTCTAATTAGTTACATCCATGTAACGATGCACCAACAGTAGGGACCACGAGGCCAAATCGACATACCGTACATATCCATGTACATAAGCTCCGTGCTCGAATCCTCAT
>JBDNJA010000127.1:0-45543 GCA_041688005.1 Gammaproteobacteria bacterium | reverse complement strand
TTGTGTGTAAATTTTATCCGCAATCGGAGTTCCCGTGAAATTATTTTCTAAAAGACAACGCGTAATTGCGATCCACATACTGGTTGGCGCTTGCATTGGAATTATTTTGCTTCACCCCATTACCAAGATAGTTTACTGGTTTGAGTTTCGGAAAAATTTAGGGGGCTGAGGGCGAAAACCTTTGGCCTTTCCTGATGAGCCGATTTGAGTCACCTTTCTAGTGGAGATGATACCGATGAGCCTGGTTTTTGCGTTTATTGGCGGTAGCATCGGCATGGTTTTTGCTTTCTACCACCTCACGCTCCTCAAGCAACACCGCACAGTACAATATCTAGAGAAAGATTTACCTTCACTGATAAAAACTGGTGAAGGCCTATCAATCCACCAGTACCTACCACCGTCCCTTGTGATCGTACAAGTCTTAGCGTTTCCCGGCGACTCATTATTATCTCGTTACTTTTTTTTCGCTAATAGAGTCGCTCTCTTGGGTGCTGGCAGCCCTTCGACGGTGACGTCTGGGTTATTCTCATCTAAGCAGTCTACCAGTGATTCAAATGTCATCCACTCCGTTGGGCGCTGCTCTTCGATTGTTGTGATTGACTCGTCAACAATACGCACATCGATAAAACCGCACTTTTCTAGCCAATTGACCAGTTCGATTGCACTGGGTAGGAACCAGATGTTTTTCATGCGCGCATAGCGATCCTTAGGTACCAGAACCTCTCCTGCTCCACCATCGATTACCAGGGTTTCAAGACATAACTCGCCTCCACTACATAGCAGTCCTTTTAATTGGTATAGGTGGTCAATAGGGCTTTTACGGTGATATAAAACACCCATGGAAAACACGGTATCAAACCAGTTCATGTTAGTTGGCATGTCTTCGATGCCAATGGGTAGTAGGTGTATTTCGGGTCGATTTAGGTACTTTTGAACCACTTGAAATTGCAGGTTGTAGAGGACTGATGGTTCGATGCCTAATACCAATGATGGTAGTTCTTCTAGCATTCGCCAACAGTGATAACCATTGCCGCAACCTATGTCGAGCACTTTTCGATTTTTCAATGGCGTTAAATGTGGCAGTACACGATCCCATTTAAAGTCAGAGCGCCATTCGCTATCAACCAGTAAATCATTAAACTGAAAAGGGCCTTTTCTCCAGGGTTTTAATCCTTTTAGGGCATTTTCTAGTTGGCCTTTTTCTTGACACACCCCTTCGACGGTAACTGCAGATTTGGAATAATTACCTATAGGGTGGCTCATTTCAGGTAGTTGCGTCAGGGCTTTATTCCACCGCTCATAATTGCCATGGTCTAGCAGCCAATCGGGTCGTCTTAATTCTAGCTCTTGTGCCCAGGCAGAGAAACCGGCGTCGCGTAATACAGACAATAATAATGCAAAGTTCATCATGGGAAGTGTCACTTAATAGCCAGGTAGGAGACAAAATTAAAACACCGGAAGCATTGGTAAATTTGTTTGAAGCCAGTATGGCTTAGTCGTTGATAGAGAGTGGATTGTTGATCGGGTATCAATACATTTTCTAGTGCGGTTCTTTTCTGGCTGATTTCAAGATCGCTATAACCCTGTGTTTTTTTAAACGCTTGATACAACTCAACCATGCAATCATTTTCAGCCACGTCGTTCAGTAGAATCTTTTCGGATAGGACGAGTATGCCGCCGGGTTGCATGCCTTGGTAAATTTTTGTCATTAGCGCATCACGTTCATTAGGGTCGATGAACTGCAAAGTTAAGTTGAGTATGACCATCGATGCATTCTGAATATCGATTTGTTGAATTTCGCCGCAAATCCAGTCGATGCTTTGAGTTGAATGCTCAAGACATTGTTTAATCATCGATTCAGAATTGTCGACGGCGATAATCGCGCAGTCGGCTGTTTTAGTTTGATTGGCGACTATTAACGACGCCTCACCAAGCGAGCATCCCAGGTCGTAAACATTACTTTTATCGGTAACGAACACGCTTGCATACAAGCCGATCAAATGGAGTAATAATTCATAACCTGGTACCGAGCGTGAAATCATATCTCGGAAAACTTGAGTGACATTTTCGTCAAACTTGAAGGCCTTAATATCGCTTAATGGTTTCGAAAAAACCTCGTCTCTCCTTACTGTTTCTCGAACTGGCTCTAGCTCTCGATTTTTGTCGTCAGTCATTTAGAAGTGCTAATCTATTAGAATTGAGGTGCTATTTTAATTAGTAAAAATGTGCAATCAATGCATTAATGTAATGTAGTTTAAAAAATGCAGCCTTAAAAGATTGTCAAGTAGTCCATAGCCCCACTAGCTCACCGTCAATCAATAGTTGAGGTGTTGTACTTCTGAGCCAAGGTGCAATTTTTTTACTTTGAAAAAGCCGCTTTAGGCGATGGCCGTTTTGATAAGTTGCTGGTTCGTCGGTTCGGAATCTAATTTGAATGATTTGCCCTGATTCCTCGATGCCTAAATAACCTAAAACTGAGTTACGTCGCAACACCAGATTGAGTTCAGGAATCTCCAGCTCTGACTGTGTTAAAAAATCATAGACGGCCTGCTGCGGTTGGAGCTGTTCGTGATCCACAATGAATACTTGGCCATTGTATATTCGAATATTATAATCGCCGTTTTCTATGATTGGATTGGCATCCTGCTTTGCGCCGAGTTGTTGAGTGAAGGTATCTAATCTAGCTTTTGGCAAACTCGAACGTTGATTTATTCGAAGCCAGTAACGAAGGATATTTTTTTGCCTTGCTAACGATAGTGAAGCAAGCCCATTAACGCTTAAGGTTGATGGCAACTTCCCTCGTGCTAACTTATCACTAGCATCACTAAGAGCCTCATAATCGAAGGCGGCTAGGTCATCTAGTAATTGTTGGGTTTCTGCCTGTATGTCGCACACCGTGGCAATGGAGTCCTGATAGTTTGGCCATCTTTGCTGAATCACGGGTGTTACTTTGTGACGTAAATAATTCCGATTGAATTGAACCGAGCGGTTGCTGGGATCTTCGAACCATTCGAGTTTGTGCTGCTTCGCATAGTCGAGCAATGTTTCGCGCTTGAAGTGAAGCATAGGGCGAATGAGCCGGGCCTTGGCGATTGATCTTTGTGCAGCGATGCCTCGTAGACCGGCACTACCGGAACCTCTGAATACATTAAGTAAAAAGGTTTCGACCTGATCATCCAAATGGTGGGCCGTCAGTAGGCAATCGTTTTCTCTGAGTTCCGTTGCAAATAATGCATAGCGTGCCGTTCTAGCGGTGGCTTCTATGTTGGATTGCGTTGCTTGTAAATTGAGATGACTGAGTTTGAGCTCAAGCTGATGAGCGTTGGCTTGCTGCTGACAAAAGTTTGCCATGTTATCTGCTTCAGTCTGAAGCCCATGATTAACATGCCAAAGTTTGATGATGGGCAAGAAACGACTATTGGCCAATAAATGCAGTAGCACACAAGAGTCGAGACCACCACTAAATGCCAGAACACAGTTCTCGACACTGGCTGGAACCAAGTCAAGGCAATGGGTTAATAGTTCTATCGGCCTTGAACGAGATTTCATTCTATTTAAATCAGTCCGTTAATGAACGTACAGTATTGATTAGCCTCTGCGTTGTACCGGTTTGGTTTCTAGGCTTCTTTATAATTACCGAAGCTCATCAACTTTTTATAACGCTGATCCAATAATTTATCGATACTCACTGACTCTAGCGCTTCAATATTTTCGATTAAGTTACGTTTGAGTGTTGTTGCCATCAGGTCATGATCACGATGCGCGCCACCGAGTGGCTCATCTATCACATCATCCACTAGATCAAGTGAGAACAAACGCTCGGCGGTAATGCCCATAGCCTCGGCTGCTTGGGAAGCCTTGTCTGCACTTTTCCATAATATAGATGCACAACCTTCGGGAGAGATGACCGAGTAAGTTGAGTATTGAAGCATATTAATACGATCACCCACGCAAATAGCCAGCGCACCACCTGATCCACCCTCGCCTATGATAGTGCAGATAACCGGTGTTTTTAAGTCAGCCAGGACATACAGGTTACGAGCGATAGCCTCACTTTGGCCCCGTTCTTCAGCATCAATACCAGGGTAGGCTCCTGGTGTATCAACCAGTGTTATCAAAGGCATTTTAAATTTTTCGGCCATATGCATTAAGCGAAGCGCTTTGCGATAACCTTCTGGGCGGGGCATGCCAAAATTACGCTTTATTTTCTCTTTAGTATCACGCCCTTTTTGCTGGCCAATCACCATGACAGGTTTACCGTCTAATCGCCCGATGCCACCAATGATAGGATAATCATTCGAATAGGCACGATCACCGTGTAAAAATTCGAAATCGGTAAACATGCGGTCGATGTAATCAAGCGTATAGGGACGACTGGGGTGGCGTGATAACTGTGAGATTTGCCAGGGTGTTAATTTCGAGAAAATACTAGAAGTCAGGCTCTCAGCTTTCTTTTCAAGGGTATGAATTTCTTCCGAAATATTGATGTCAGAGTCGTCGGTGACATAACGTAATTCTGATATTTTTGCCTTTAGTTCGGCAATAGGTTGTTCAAATTCTAAGAAGTTAGGATCCATAATTATCTTTTAAGTTATCTGTTGTTGATAGGGCAAGATGATAGAACAGAATGATAGTACGAGTTTGTTGAGTCGGTCATAGCGCAAACCACAACTGTTAGTGTAACGACTCAAAGACAGGCTGTCACCAGCTCTTCGCAGAATGTGATGGAACACATTACTGATAAATAATGTCGCAAACAAATGTCTTAAATGGCTAAAGATTGATTTATCATCTCAAGGGCCTCGGCAGGATTTTTATGCTGTGTAATTGGCCGCCCTATCACCAGATAACTAGCACCATGCTCTATTGCCTGGTCGGGCGTCATAATCCGCTGCTGATCATCTGTAGCTGCCCAGTCGGGGCGTATGCCTGGTGTTACTAGTAGTGGTGCTTTACCGAATGTGTCGCGTAATAGGCTAGTTTCTTGTGCGGAGCAGACCAATCCATCCAGACCCTCATCTATTGCCATTTTTGCTAGTCTCTTTACAAAATCTGGTAGCGCTTCACTAATACCCAACTGAGCCAAATCAGCTGGCGACATGCTGGTCAGTACGCTAACTGCAATCAGAAATGGATGCCGATTGCCTGCTATATCAACACCTTCACGGGCGGCGGATAACATTGACTGACCGCCAATTGCGTGAACATTAACCATCCATACTTCTAATTGGGCTGCTGCATAAACTGCCTTTTTAACTGTATTGGGTATATCGTGGAATTTAAGGTCGAGAAAAATATCAAACCCTTTGTTGACTAATTTTTCTACCAATTGAGGACCTGCGCGAGTAAATAACTCCTTACCAATTTTTAATTTGCATTGGTCGGGACTGGTTTTTGCGACGAACTCCAAGGCCTGTTTTTGATCGGAGTAATCTAGCGCCACTATGACTCGAGATTCATTATTGTTCATTGGTATTGGCTCATTAAAAATGGCTCATTCGTATTGATAATTCTTATTAATCGCTAAACAGGTTTCATTGATGACCAGTTTCTACAACTGGGACAGTGCCATTGTATCGCGTGGCTTTCATATCCGCATTGGGTACAGACAAATTCAGCCTTTTTTTCTTGCATCGTTTTCAGAAAACTTGATAACCCTTGCCAGGTCTCACCTAACTGCATGGAATCTGATCGAAAAAATCGTAAAGAAAAGTCATAGACAGCAAAAGACGGTGTTTTAGCCAATACTTCGGATAAGAATTGCCGAGTTTTTTCTGACTTATTCGTCGTCGCGTAGTGCTCTAATAAAGCGATGGCAAGACTTGTCGAAGGCTGATGTGCGTATTGTTGTTGTAAAAAATCCTGGTATTTGTTTGATTCCTTCCCTTCTAGAAAAATTTGTTTCGCTGGTTCGATATACAACGCCATATATTCGGGACTTTTTCTTATCAGCCGCTGGAAAACCTTTTTCGCTGCCGAATTATCTTGCCCGTTCAGATGCCACTGGATTAATAACAATGCAGCGCGAACACAACTTTCGTCAACTTCTAGTGCTGCCGTCAAGTTACCTTTAGCCTTTTTTCGGTTGCCCTTGCGTACAGCTTTTTCGGCGGCCTCACAAAGGCATTGGCTCAAAGCGGTAGACGCACCGATATATTTCTGATCAAACAAAACCTGCGCGCATTCGACTGCTTCATCCCAGGATTTTTCGGTGATATATAAATCGAGTAAATAGCGGTAAGCAATTAGGTTACTTTTATTTAGTTGAATCAATTCTTTAAATAACTTTTCGGCTCGATCTAACAACCCGGCCTTGAGATAGTCAGTAGCCAATTCTTCAATGACGGTGTTTCGGTGTTTTCGACTTAAATTTGGTCGAGCGAGTAAATTTTGATGTACTTTGATGGCGCGATCAACTTCGCCTTTTGATCGAAACAAATTACCGAGCGATAGATGAACCTCTATCGTATTTGGATTAACTTCAATGATTTTTGTGAAAACTTTGATTGCGTTTTCAGAGTCGTCTGACAGTAAATAATTGAGCCCCTTAGCATAGGAGTCAGAGCAGTTTTCAAACTGATTGGGGGTGTCTTTTTTTTTAAATGGTCTCCATTTACCAAGAATCCACCCAATGGAGATCGAGAGAAGGACTAATGATAAAAGCCAGAAATCCATTATGAATGACCAGACTTATTTGAAAGATGAAAAGCTTTTTCAACCGATATGAGCGCTAACTGAACTGGGCTATTTTTGACTATTGGCTCGATCTCGTAATTCCTTTCCGGGTTTGAAATGAGGAACATGCTTTTCAGGAAGGCTAACTTTATCGCCAGATTTTGGATTTCTACCAGTTCTTGGGGGACGGTAATGAAGGCTAAAACTACCAAAACCTCTAATTTCTATTCTCTCACCTGTTGACAAGGCATTGCTCATCATTTCGATCAGGCTTTTAACCGCTAACTCGACATCTTTATAAACAAGATGTGTTTGATTCCTTGATAGATTATCTATCAAATCTGATTTAGTTAATGACGGTACAAAATCTAATTCCTTCATCACAAGCTCCAACTTAAATTAGCAAAGTGGCATAGCAATCTCTATCGCTATGCCATCTTTATGATCAGGTTACTTTAGAAAAGAAAACCTACGAATCCATTTTCTCTTTTAACAGATCACCGAAACTAGTGGTTACAGCACTATCGCTATTACTAGTACCATAATCCTGTAACGCTTCCTGCTCATCGTCAGTATCTTTTGCCTTGATAGACAAGTAAACACTGCGACCTTTACGATCCATACCAGTAATCTTAGCTTCGATTTGATCGCCTTCATTCATGAAGGATCTCGCATCTTCAACACGATCTTTGGCCATTTCAGAAGCTCTTAACAAGCCTTCAATGCCATCACCCAAATCGATGGTTGCTGCTTTGGCATCAACTGCGATGACCGTACCAATAACAATACTACCTTTTGGCTTATCAGACATGTAGCTTGCGAAAGGATCTTTTTCGATTTGCTTGATACCCAGTGAAATACGCTCACGCTCTGGGTCAATAGATAGAACCATTGCATCGAGTTCTTGACCTTTTTGATAGTCACGTACTGCCTCTTCACCTGGCTTGCTCCAAGAAAGATCAGTTAAGTGAATCAGACCATCGATATTGCCAGGCAATCCAATGAAGATACCAAAATCAGTAATCGATTTGATTTTACCTGAAATGATGTCGCCTTTGTTGCTAGTAGCACCAAACTCGTCCCATGGGTTTTGCTTGCACTGCTTCATGCCCAGTGAAATTCTGCGACGCTCTTCGTCGATTTCAAGGATAACCACTTCGACTTCATCACCCAATGTGACAACTTTATTAGGATTAACATTTTTGTTAGTCCAATCCATTTCAGATACATGTACCAGACCTTCAACACCATCTTCGATTTCAACAAAACAACCGTAATCGGTGATATTGCTGATATGACCAAACAGGTGTTGACCTTCTGGATAGCGACGCATGATGTTTGCCCAAGGATCATCACCCATTTGCTTAAGGCCGAGTGAAACACGGTTCTTCTCGCGGTCAAACTTAAGCACGACAACATCGATTTCCTGACCGATTTCAACGACTTCTGATGGATGCTTAACACGCTTCCAAGCCATATCTGTGATATGTAAAAGACCGTCAATGCCACCCAGATCAAGGAACGCACCGTAATCGGTAAGGTTCTTGACGATACCCTTAACGCGCTCGCCTTCTTTCAAGTTCTCAAGTAACTTCTCACGTTCTTCGCTGAATTCTTTCTCAACGACTGCACGACGTGATACGACAACATTGTTGCGTTTCTGGTCGAGTTTGATGATTTTAAATTCGAGCTCTTTGTCTTCAAGATAAGCAGTGTCACGTACTGGACGTACGTCAACCAACGAACCAGGTAGGAAGGCACGAATTTCGCCTATATCGACAGTGAAACCACCTTTGACCTTACCAGTGAAACGACCGGTGATAATTTCATCATTCGTTTGCGCTTCTTCCAGACGAGTCCAGGCTCTTGCACGCTTAGCCTTCTCTCTTGAAAGACGTGACTCTCCGTAACCGTCTTCGAGTGCGTCTAACGCAACTTCAACGATATCGCCAATAGCGACTTCGAATTCACCACTTTCGTTATAAAACTGTTCTCTTGGGATGACGCCTTCCGACTTCAATCCTGCATTGACGATAACAACGTCTCGGTTAATATCGACAACTTCACCAGTGATGATTTCACCAATGCGCATATTCATTTGAGTAATGCTTTGTTCAAACATTTCCGCAAAATTTTCTGACATGAGGTATTTCCTAATAATGATTCTATAATTTTGAAGGTCGCATCGTACTTCTCTTTCGAAGAGACGCTTTCGCAATTACGCTAAGTTAAAAAACCAGGCAGGCAATGCGCCTACTTGGACCGGTTAAAGCACACCTCTAAAAATGCACTATTTTTAGAGCCGCCCTTAAGTTGACTCGTTATGTTAATTCATCAATATGGGCAGTGACCAAATCGATCACTTGCTCCAAGTCAAGAATACTTGAGTCAACTACAATTGCATCAGGGGCTGGCACTAGAGGAGATTCGGTTCGATTTCGATCCCGCTCGTCCCTTTCGGCCAAATCCGCTTGAAGCTGTGAGATACTAGACGATATACCCATAGCAATCAACTGGTTATGTCGTCTTTGGGCTCTTATTTCAACCGAAGCATACAAAAAGAACTTAAATTTCGCCTGTGGGAATACAACGGTGCCCAGATCACGGCCATCCGCGACTAACCCAGGCGCCTTAAAACAATCTTGCTGCAACGCTAATAAACGTTGGCGTACGCCCGGATATTGGGCGATGACTGAGGCCGCTTCTGACGTTGCCTCTTCTCGTATTTGGGTCGATACATCCACGCCATTGAGGAATGGAATACCGAGCTCGAGCTCTTCACCAATTTCAAATCGAATATCGAGATCAGTAATAGCTTCAAGCACGCTAGATTCTTGATCTAGATCGGCAGATTTCTGTACAGCCTTCAATGCGGCTAGACGATAAATCGCACCACTATCAAGCAAATTAAACCCCGATTTTTGTGCCATTCGTAATGCCAGAGACCCTTTACCCGATCCGCTGGGTCCGTCAATGGTAATTACGTACGGCGCGCTCTTTTCCGTCATAAACTTTTAACCTTCATTCCTGTACTGGTTGCCAGGTCAACAAAACCTGGGAAAGATGTATTAACATTGGCGCAATTATTAATGGTAATTGTATCAGTCGCACGGATCGAAGCCACACTAAATGCCATTGCGATACGATGATCGCCATGGGAATCGACTTCGCCACCTCTAATACTGCCACCCTGAATGCAAATTCCATCAGCTGTCGGGACGGCATCGATACCGAGTGTGATTAACCCGTCCGCCATAACCTGTATACGATCACTTTCTTTTACTCTTAACTCTTCTGCGCCTGTCAAAGTCGTTTTGCCCTCGGCGCAGGCTGCCGCAATAAACAGGACAGGAAATTCGTCAATGGCTAATGGTACTAGCGCTTCTGAAATATCGATACCTTTTAGTTTGGCGCTACGAACAATTAAATCGGCAACCGGCTCACCACCGACATCGCGTTGGTTAGTGATCGTAATGTCAGCACCCATTAACTTGAGAATATCGATTACGCCAGTTCGCGTTGGGTTGATTCCGACATGGGTTAATGTCAATTCAGTGCCAATAGAAGAAATACTGCCCGCAACCAGAAAAAAAGCGGCCGATGATATATCGGCGGGAACTTCAATATCGGTTGCGGTTAACGTTTGTCCACCTTTTAACTTGATCACTGCACCATTGGTTTCAACCTGACAGCCAAATCCGCGCAGCATGCGCTCGGTATGGTCTCTTGTTGGTGCCGGTTCAGTGATCACAGTTTCACCTTTCGCATAAAGACCCGCCATTAAAATACAGGACTTAACCTGTGCGGATGCCATTGGTAGTTGGTAGTCAATTGCCGTTAATGTTGATTTGCCATGCACTGTCAAAGGTGCAGTGCCATTGATGGCACTATCAATCCTTGCCTGCATCGTGAGCAGCGGGTTAATCACTCGATTCATTGGGCGGTCAGATAGTGACTCATCGCCGATGAGTGTTGTGTCGAAATTTTGCCCTGCCAGTAATCCAAGCAGCAAGCGCATAGCGGTGCCGGAGTTGCCCATATCGAGACTTAAATCAGGCTGCTTTAAGCCATGCAAGCCAACGCCTATAACCTTGACTCGATCTTCTACGCGCTTGATATCAACACCCATAGTTTGAAAAGACCTCATTGTATTCAGGCTATCTTCGCCTTGCAAAAATCCGCTGATGTGACTGGTGCCCTCAGCGATTGAAGACAACATAATTGATCGATGCGATATTGATTTGTCGCCGGGTACTCTAATCGAACCACTAGCTGAACCGCCTGGTGTACATATAAAGCTGCATTCGGATTCGGATTCGGATTCGGATTTGTATTCGGAGTTGATCATTAACAATTGCCTACCAAGATGTCTCTTTCTAATTTTGCTTTACCAAACAATTGCAACAACTTGTCAGCATCTTTTTGCTTAATTGCTTCTGCTACTTCATCCAGCTCATTTTTGTAGCCATCAATTAACTCGATTAGAGCATCACCGTTGGCCAGACAAACATCACGCCACATGACTGAGTCACTCGATGCAATTCGAGTGAAGTCTCTAAAGCCACCGGCTGCGTATTTGAATATTTCATCATGGTCATTCAATCCCGACAGATAAGTTACCATCGAAAAAGCCAGCAAATGTGGCAAATGCGACGTTGCGGCTAATACCTTATCGTGCTGAATGACGCTCAGGTACTCGATATGCGCCCCACAGTGCTGCCACATGTCAGAAATCTTATCTATACTCGATTGCGAATTCTCCTGCAAGGGGGTCAGAATAACCTTTCTATTTCGATAGAGTTCCGCCATGCCCGCTTCAACACCGTTTTTCTCTGAACCGGCAATAGGATGGCCTGGCACAAATTGGTGTAAGCATCGACCTAACCCAACCCTGGCTGCCTCGATAACCGAACCTTTGGTGCTGCCAACATCGGTCACAATCGTGTCACTTGATATGACACTGCTCATTTGCTCGAATATGCTTTGCATGGTACCGAGAGGGACAGCGACCACAACAACATCAGCGTCTTTAACAGCCTCGGCTACGCTATCGCAATAACTATCGATAACACCTAAATCAATGCCTTTTTGAAGGTTAGTTTGATTACGTCCACAACCGACAACATGCCCTACCGCTTTTGCTTGCTTTAACGCAAGTGCCAGCGAACTGCCGATTAAACCGACACCGATAATAGCCAGTCGATTGATCATAACGGTTGCTTTAGAAATTCAATTATTAGTGATTCAACGATGCGTGATTCAATGATGTACATCCCTATTCTTCGTCTCATATTTATTGACTCAGAATGACGCTTTAGGATAAGAACCTAGAACTTTAAATAATGCTGCTTGCTCTTTGAGCCCAATCAATGCCTGCTTAACATTTCCAACATCCTGATGACCGTCGATATCAATGAAAAAGATGTATTCCCATTTACGTTCCGGAGCGGGACGCGACTCAATTTTATTCATACTGATATTATTGTCAGCCAATGGCTGCAATAGACCGAGCAATGCGCCAGGGTAGTTTTTAGTCGAAATCAACATCGAAGTTTTATCATTGCCGCTGGGTGCAATGTCCTGATGACCGATAATGACAAAGCGCGTGGTATTGTCCGACAGATCTTCGATATTCTCGAAGCAAATAGCGAGATTAAACACCTCAACAACCGGTATGCCGCAAATTGCAGCCGCTGTTACATCCAGGCTCGCTATTCTTGCGGCTTCAGCATTACTGCTGACCGGAATACGCTCAATATCAGGAAAGTTTTGATTCAACCAGCGTCGACATTGTGCAAATGATTGTTGGTGTGAATAAATATGGGTGATTTTTGACACATCCTGAGACTGATTCACCAGATGATGATGAATGCGCATCTCCACCTCACCGCAGATTTTCAGATTGGAATCAACAAAGGTATCAAGTGTATGGCTAACCACACCTTCGGTCGAGTTTTCTACAGGGACTAGCCCATAGTCGGCATGTCCTGATTCGACAGAATTAAATACGTCAGGAATGCTGCTCATAGGCACCGTCGAGACCGAGTGGCCAAAATGCTTTAAAGCAGCACTTTGAGTGAAAGTCCCTTCAGGCCCAAGGTAAGCAATTTTTAACGGTTGCTCCAGTGCCAGACACGCGGACATCACTTCGCGAACTAGACGCCCTACTTCGTCATCACTTAACGGCCCCTTATTCTCTGATTTAATCCGCTGAATAACCTGGGCTTCTCGGTCGGGACGAAAGAAATTAATGGCGTCGCCAGAATGTTCACTCGTTGCTTTTTTGACGTCAGCCACACTAACAGCGCAACGGGCGCGTTGATTAAACAAGTCCAGTAGCTGGCTATCGATATTGTCGATTTGATTGCGTAGTTTTTGAAGTGACTCATCACTTTTGCTGACATCATTCTTCATATTGATATTAGCGATTAACCCTCACCCTCTGCCGACTCTCCATCAAGATTAGCATCATCGTCATCCAATGGACTGGCCGCTACCGCTTCGATTTGTACCAATTGCTCATTCTCGCCGAGTCGAATCAAGGTAACGCCTTGAGTATTTCTAGCGAGTATTGAAATATCATCGATGGGTGTTCGCACCAATGTACCGGCATTACTAATCAGCATAACTTCTTCATCGCCCGTCGCTCTGAATGCACCAACAACACGACCATTTCTTGCGGAGGTTTGGATCGATATCACGCCCTGCCCGCCACGGCCCTGGACTGAGAAGTCCTTCACTCGGGTTCGTTTGCCGAAACCATTTTCGGTTGCGAACAAGACTTCACCGTCATCAGTATCGGTGGCAATTAACGAGATGACCTCATCATCAGCTTTAATTTTTATACCTCGAACACCGGCTGCGGTTCGACCCATAGCACGAACATCACCTTCGGCGATTCGAATGCCTTTACCGGCTCTGGTGAAGAGCATTAAGTCGGAACTACCAGCGGTGAGCTGCACGCCAATCAAGCTATCTTCTTCGCGTAAATCAAGGGCGATGATGCCGTTGGTTCGTGGTCGTGAAAAGCTAGAGAGTGGTGTCCGTTTGACCTTACCGCTAGCGGTAGCAAAAAAGATAAACTGATCTTCAGGGTAATCACGCACCGGCAATATCGCAGTGATACGTTCGTTCTCTTCCAGTGGCAGTAGGTTAACCATTGGTCGACCACGCGCAGTTCGGCCACCGATGGGCAACTGATAAACTTTTTGCCAGTAAACCTTTCCGCGTGTCGAGAAACAAAGCAACGTATCGTGTGTTGATGCAGAAAACATTTGTTCGACGAAATCTTCGTCTTTTACTTTGGTTGCAGCCTTACCACGACCACCTCGGCGCTGTGCAGAATATGATTCTAGTGGTTGTGCTTTAGCATACCCAAGATGAGATATGGTCACGACCACATCTTCTTCTGTGATCAAGTCTTCGACGGTTAAATCGGAATGATCGATCAAAATTTCGGTACGACGCGGATCTGAAAATTGCTCTTTAATCGCAACGAGTTCTAGTCTAATTTCTGACTTCAAGCGCTCGTCGCGTTCCAGAATGTCGAGTAAGTCTTCAATTTTTTCGAGTATTTCTCGATACTCATTAATAATCTTATCTTGTTCAAGACCCGTCAGTTTATGTAATCGTAAATCAAGAATTGCCTGAGCCTGACGCTCGGTCAATCGATAAATTTCTCCTACCAGACCACATTCAGCAGGAATACCTTCAGGACGTGAAGACTGTGCGCCTGCTCGTTGCAGCATGTCCATCACAACACCTGGCACCCAGGCTTTATCGAGTAACCCTGCTTTCGCGACCGCTGGACTGGGTGACTGCTTGATCAGCAAGATAATCTCGTCGATATTCGACAGAGCTACCGCTAATCCTTCGAGTAGGTGTGCACGATCTCGGGCTTTGCGTAAATCAAAAATGGTGCGGCGAGTAACGACTTCACGGCGATGCAAAATAAAGGCTTCGATAATGCTTCTTAAATCGAGCAACCTTGGCTGACCATTCACCAATGCAACCATGTTGATACCAAATACATTTTGCATCTGGGTTTGCTTATAGAGGTTATTCAAAACCACGTCGGCAATTTCGCCACGACGTAATTCTATCACCATTCGCATGCCGTCTTTATCCGATTCATCCCGTAAACCAGTGATACCTTCGAGACGTTTTTCTTTGACTAACTCGGCTATTTTTTCCAGCAAGCGGGCCTTGTTTACCTGGTAGGGCAACTCTGTAACGATAATGCTCTGCTTGCCCTTCTTATCTTCTTCAACTTCTGAGCGACAACGCAGGTAAATCTTACCTCTGCCTGTTCGGTAGGCTTCGCGTATGCCACGTGCGCCATTAATAAAGCCTGCGGTAGGAAAGTCAGGCCCTGGTATGCATTGCATCAAACCTTCAACATCAATATCGGGTTGATCGATCATTAAAAGACAAGCATCGACAACTTCAGACAAGTTGTGAGGTGGAATATTGGTAGCCATACCAACTGCAATACCGGATGAACCGTTAATCAATAAGTTGGGGGTTCGCGTCGGTAATACGACGGGTTCATATTCTGACTCATCGTAGTTCGGTAGGAAGTCGACAGTCTCCTTGTCTAAATCGGCGAGTAGCTCATGTGCAATTTTTGACATGCGCACTTCGGTATAACGCATCGCAGCAGGGGAATCACCATCGACCGAACCAAAGTTACCTTGACCATCGACCAGCATGTGGCGCATGGCAAACGGCTGAGCCATTCGAACAATCGTATCGTAAACAGCGGTATCACCATGTGGGTGATATTTACCGATGACATCACCAACCACACGGGCTGATTTTTTGTAGGGTTTATTGTAGTCGTTGCCCAATACGCTCATCGCGAATAAGACACGTCGATGTACTGGTTTTAATCCATCTCGAACATCGGGTAACGCACGCCCGACGATAACGCTCATCGCGTATTCAAGATAAGATTGACGCATCTCATCTTCTAAATTGACAGGAAATACTTCTTTGGCGATATTAGCCATAAAAATGGAGTCTCAGGTTGTAAAATTCGACGCAGATTGATTTATTTTTGATCTACGCCATTTTAACACGAACCCTATGGTCAACACTACTCATTATAAAGTCAGCTCAGCATTAAATTGCCGCGTTTTTAAAAGCATCCCTAATAACCACTGCCGACTAAAAAAGCAGCCTACCTTAAGCCAAACAAAATACCGAGCTATCGATGACAAGGAGGCCACAATAAAAATAAATTCATCAATATCACCCACCTCTTAACAAAGCACCACAATGCACGCCAAATTGATTTCGATGGCGGGCAGATGATGGAAATGGAGGCCATGAAAGTCATTGATCATAGCGATGACGAACTGCGACAGTTGGAAAGCTATGTCGGCAGAACGACTAAATTCGGCCCAGTAAGTTAGTCCATAAATTTTTGTCCATTACCGTCATAAACCAGTGATATTGAACGAGACTAGCCGACCTTATTCTTGTAAGGTTCGGCCATGAACAATCAATACCAAATATTGCTGCCCGAATGGCTTGTAACCGTCAATTCCGCGTTCGAGGTTTTGACTGATTGCGCACTGGTCATTAAGGCAAATAAAATACATTCAATAGTCTCTGCCAATGAATTAGGAGAGCTCGATTTCCTCGACCAGGCCAAGCTATACCAACTGCCAGGACAGGCACTTATGCCTGGCTTAGTGAACAGTCACACCCACGCATCCATGAGTTTATTTCGTGGTATGGCTGACGACCTGGCATTAATGGACTGGCTAAATAACCATATCTGGCCTGCGGAAGAAAAATGGATAACCCCGCAGTTCATTACTGATGGTTTTGAATTATCAGCTGCGGAAATGATTCGTTCGGGTACGACATGCATGAACGATATGTATTTTTATCCTGACTTAGTGGCTCGCAGCGCACAAAAATTAGGCATGCGTACCGTGGTTGGTTTAATCGTTTTAGATTTCCCCAGTGTGTGGGCGCAAAACGCCGATGATTACCTCAGCAAAGCGTTAGCCGTACATGATGAAATAAGTGAACTTCCATTGGTGAGTAGCGCCCTCGCGCCACATGCCCCTTATACCGTATCGGACGCAGCTCTCGAGAAAATTGCGATGTATAGCAACGAACTTGAATTGCCCGTGCACGTGCACATCCATGAGACGACTTTCGAAGTCATAGAGGCCGAGAAAAATACAGGTAAACGTCCGTTCGAACGCCTGGATCAATTAAACCTGGTTAATCCTAACTTGATCGCAGTTCACATGACCCAACTGAACGACAGTGAAATTGATCGGCTGGCCGAAACTGGCGCTCATGTCGTGCACTGCCCCGCATCAAATTTAAAACTGGCGAGTGGCATGTGCCCCGTCGCCGCTTTGCAGGACAAAGCAATTAATGTCTGCCTGGGCACCGATGGTGCCGCGAGTAACAATGACCTCGACATGTTTGGCGAAATGCGAACCGCCGCTTTATTGGCCAAAGGTGTTAGCGGTAATGCCGCTGCCTGCACTGCTCAACAAGCAATTGAAATGGCAACTATTAATGGTGCCAGAGCTTTGGGCTTAGGTAATGATATTGGCTCGATAGAAATAGGGAAATTGGCTGACTTAATCGCCGTCAATCTCTCGCATTTAAATACACAACCTCTATACGATGTGGCTGCGCAACTGGCATACGCTACGAATAGTCGACAAGTTTCTCATGTTTGGATCGATGGTGTTTGTCAACTTGACGACACTCAATTCAGTCAGATTGACGAAGCCGCTATAATCCACAAAGCCAAAATCTGGTCGAATAAAATTTCGAGTTAAACCTCGAATAATATCTCAAATAAGATTTCAAATTAAAAAACGGAACACAGAATGAGCAACATCAATGTTGACCCCGTTGAAATAGACAAATTTCAATCCATCGCTAGCCGTTGGTGGGATACCGAAAGTGAATTCAAACCACTGCACGATATCAACCCATTACGTTGCGACTACATCGAACAGCGAAGTAATGGTTTGAAGGACAAACGCGTTCTAGATATTGGCTGTGGTGGCGGCATTCTCGCCGAAGCACTCACCCAAAGAGGTGCAAACGTCACCGGCATTGATATGGCTGACATGTCTCTTAAGGTTGCAAAAATGCATTTGCACGAATCACAGCTCGAAATTGATTATCAATTGATCACTGCTGAAGCATTTTCTGAAAACAATGCGGGAGCATTCGATGTTGTGACCTGTCTCGAAATGCTCGAACATGTTCCAGATCCAGAGTCGATAGTCGCCTCGGCAGCCAGGCTATTGAAGCCCGGCGGGCACTTATTTTTTTCTACCATAAACCGCAACCCAAAATCTTTTGCATTGGCGATCATAGGGGCTGAATATCTGCTCAGCATGGTTCCAAAGGGCACCCATGACTACAAAAAGTTCATCAAACCATCCGAACTAGCGTCCGCCATAAGAGCAAATGAATTAAGCCTATTGGATATCACCGGCATCACCTACAACCCATTTACCAAGCACTATAAGTTCAGCCGCGATATTGATGTTAACTACATTTTACATTGCACACAGCAATGATCGAAGCCGTACTATTTGATTTAGACGGCACCTTGATCGACACTGCGCCTGATATGGGCGCAGCCCTAAACAACCTGTTGATTGAAGAAGGTTACGACCCGCTACCACTAGAAAGTATTCGTCCTTTCGTATCACAAGGTGGTTTAGTGCTGACGCAGTTGGGGTTTGGTGAAACCGTCACGGAACCAGAGATCGAGTCACTGCGACTGCGTTATTTGCAACATTACAGGGATATAGTGGCCGATAACTCGGTGTTTTTTGATGGCATGGAAGAAGTGCTTAACACCCTCGAAAAAAATAACCTGCTTTGGGGCATTGTTACCAATAAACCTGAATGGTTAACGACGCCTTTACTAGAACAAATGAGCCTAAAACAAATAAGCCTAGTACAAATGGGCCCAGAACAATTGAATCTAAACCAACGATCATCGGTCGTGATATGCGGCGATACCTTGGAATTCAAAAAACCGCATCCACAACCGCTGATTGTTGCCGCTGAAACAATCGGTGTAAAATGTGAACATTGCATTTATATGGGTGATGACAAGCGTGATATCGATGCCGGAAATTCGGCCAATATGATCACTCTCAGCGCTGCCTATGGCTATATCGAGGCAAACGCCAATTTGGCTGAATGGAAAGCTGACGGCAATCTAAATCAACCGCTAGATCTACTCAGCCATCCCTTACTTGTAAATGAAATTTACAAATGAAATTCATAGCTAACCAAAGCAACTCTACAAAATGACACAAATACCCGACAACTTTCAGCCTGGTGCTGATTTATTAAAAGATAAAATCATACTAGTGACTGGTGCGACAGGTAGCTTCGGCCGTGTCGTATCGATGGCCTACGCAAAACACGGTGCCACAGTCATTTTACTCGCCAAGAATTTACGGTCAGTCGAAGCACTTTACGACAAAATAGAAACGCAGGGCTATCCGAAGCCCGCTATTTATCCGTTGAACCTGGAAGGTGCAGCCGAACACGATTACGCTGAGTTAACCGATAACATAAAAAAGGAATTCGGACGACTCGATGGGCTGGTTCATTGCGCCGGCATACTAGGCGCACCCACGCCATTTGAATATAGCGACACAGAAACCTGGCATAAGGTACTCCAAGTCAACTTACATGCCCCTTACCTACTGACTCGAAGTATTATTCCATTACTCAGAAAGTCGGAAAAAGCCTCAGTAGTGTTTATGACAGACGATAAAGTGGGTGCTTACTGGGATGCCTATGGCGTCAGCAAACAGGCGCTTGCAACAATGGCGCTCAATATCGCGGCTGAATATGAAGGCAGCACTATCCGCTTCAACTGCTTTAACCCAGGGAAAACCAAAACAGCGTTTCAGATACGGGCTTTTCCGGCGGCTGATGGAAATGACCAACTCCCGACACCTGAAGACCACAGTAAAACATTCCTTTATTTGGTCAGCGATGAATTGGAAGAAAATGGTGCTTGTTACCGTTCGACTTCTACAGTCTGAGAGAACTGTAATTGTCTAGGAGTCTGTAGGGCTCTAAGCCACATTGGGTAACAATTTTTCGTACGGGCGTTACATTAGCAATAGCAGAATGAATACGTTTACTGTTGTAATACCGAATGTAATACTCTACGGCTGATACTACAGATAGATGACAATTTATTGTTGAGTGTCCAAGAGCTATGCCATGGAACTTTGCTGGCAATACACCACCGACTCCATTGGCTCTATCATTGAGGCTTGATTAGACTCGCTCTTCTCTACTATGCCAGACTCGAACGATAATGATGCCTTGATGTTTGACCCGATAACGGATGGTGTAGCCGCCACGACCAAACGGGACGTATAAATCCCTGAATGCTTCACAGTCTTCATCCGGACTGGGCATCCCTGCTTGTGGATTTTTGATCAGTAGATTAATCGCGTTTAAGAGGCGTTGCCCTGCTTTTTTGGCGGCGGGTGGATTTTCTTTTTTTAAGAACTGTTTTAATCGCGCCATATCCTGTAAGGCACCAGGTAACCAATTTATTTGATACGAGGACACGGTTTCTCCTCATTGCCTCCCCAGGATTCCAGCCATTCCACCATAGTGTCGTGTTCAATGGTTTCTCCCGTTTGCTCGTATGCTTCCCAGCGTGCCAAGGTTTCTTTTCGTCTTTTTTCCTGAGTCTCTAGCTGATCAATGTAACTGCGTAAAGCTTCTTTGGCGATATAGCTTTTTGAGCGATTAATTTTTTTGGCCAGCACAGCAAGCCGCTGCTCCAGCTCTGGCTCTAGTCGGACACCTAGCATGATTTTACCTCGTGACAAACCTATTGTTTAACATTGTTAAACAATAGCACTTTTAGCACTTTCAATGCCAATTTTCTTCATCCAGTTCATTAGCTAAAAGAGATGACTGGCCTTCTCTGCAAGGCGAGTCGAGAATTCGCTTTATGATCGACTCAGTTTCGCCGAATGTGTGGCGGTGTAAAACTCCTTCAATTTATCGATCGAGATGAGCGTGTATATCTAAGAAGGAGCAGTATAGAACGGCAGACAGGTAGAAATTGGTGGCGCTCATTAATATGATTCCTTTTAGAAATACCAAAATATAAAGCTCCGAATCACTAGTATGATCCAGAGCTTTATATCAAATACCCCAACTGTCAAATTGGAATAGTGTCGATCAATTACAACTTAGACAACGCCTCTTCCACTGCGGCACCAAACTCAGAAGGTCGCAAAATAATACCGATTCCAGCTTCGCGTAGGATTTCAACTTTCTCTGCAGCTGATTCACCAATAGTCGTAACAATCGCGCCAGCGTGACCCATGGTACGACCTTTGGGTGCGGTGAATCCTGCGATGTACGCTAGCACTGGTTTTTTCATGTGATCACGTGCATATTCAGCTCCAGCGGCTTCTTGCGGTCCACCGATTTCGCCAATCATTACGATCAGGTCTGTATCAGGATCTTGCTCGAATCGTTCAAGGTGGTCTTTGAAAGCACTACCGTTGATTGGGTCGCCACCAATACCAACGCTGGTGCTAATGCCTATACCTCTGGCTTTCATTTGTGACGCGGCTTCATAACCGAGCGTACCTGAACGACCGATCAGGCCAACATTGCCTTGCTTATAGATATGACCCGGCATGATACCCATCATCGCTTTACCTGGGCTGATGGTGCCAGCACAGTTGGGTCCAGTCAGGCACATACGTTCGTCTTTTATGAAACTACGCATGTAACGCTTAACTCGCATCATGTTCTGAGTCGGGATACCGTCAGTCACACAAACACAGAATTTGATACCAGCCTCAGCTGCCTCCATGATGGCATCTGCTGCAAATGGTGGCGGTACAAATACTGCGCAGGCTTCTGCACCCGTGGCTTCGACTGCCTCTTTTACGGTATTAAATACCGGTAAACCAAGATGCGTTTGGCCACCTTTACCTGGCGTTACACCACCAACGACGTTGGTGCCGTAGTCGATCATTTCCTGGGCGTGGAATGTTCCGATTTTTCCAGTATAGCCCTGGATAATGACCGGTGTTTTTTCGTCTAAAAAGATACTCATTGTTAGCTCCTCTTACTAGTTCTTTAGGGTGCCCTAATGTATTGCGACAGCGACTGATTTTGAAGCAGCAACAGATTTTGCTGCAGCGACTGATTTCTCAGCGGCTTCGGCCAGGGTTTCGGCAGTAATTAAATTGACATCACTATCTTCAATAATCTGACGACCCTTTTCGACGTTGGTGCCTGACAATCGAACGATGACAGGTACCTTTACATCGAGTTTTGTCATCGCTTGAATAACACCTTCGGCTACCCAGTCACAACGGTTAATACCAGCAAAAATATTGACTAGAATGGCATCGACGCTGTCGTCTGAAAGCACCAGATTGAATGCCTTAGCAACCCGCTCAGGTGAAGCACCACCACCAATGTCGAGGAAGTTAGCTGGCTCACCGCCAACGTGCTTGATCATGTCCATTGTTGCCATCGCAAGACCGGCACCATTGATAATACAACCAATGTTTCCGTCGAGTCCGACATAGCTTAGGCCACGATCAGCCGCGTTCATTTCACGAGCATCTTCCTGTGACTTGTCGCGTAATTCAGAGACATTGGTATGCTTGAACAGCGCATTATCGTCAAAGCCCATTTTCGCGTCTAGTGCAACAATACGGCCTGCTTTGGTGACAACGAGCGGATTGATTTCAACCATGATGGCATCCAGATCACGAAATGCACGATAGGCTGCTTTGATTGCTTTTACCGCTTCGCTGATTTGGCCAACGCCTAGCTCTAGCGCAAAAGCGACTTGTCTCGCCTGGAAGTCCTGCATACCGATGGCAGGCTCCACTGGAATACGGATGATTTCGTCTGGATCGGTTTCTTCAATGTCTATGCCACCTGCAGATGATGCGACACAAATGACACGTTCAGTTGCTCGATCCAACACAAATGCGAGGTAGATTTCGCGATCGATTGCCGTGCCTGCTTCAACGTAAAGACGATAAACTAATTTACCTTGTGGGCCAGTTTGATTGGTTACCATGCGTTTGCCGAGCATATCGTTAGCGGCCGCTAATACTTCCTCTTCACTGGTACAGACTTTAACGCCGCCAACTTTACCACGGGCGCCTGAGTGAATCTGGGCTTTTACAACCCAAACATCACCACCAATTTCCTTGGCGCGATAAACTGCTTGCTCTGGGCTATAAGCCAGCCCGCCTCGGGCGATTGGCATACCGTATTCAGCCAATAAGGCTTTAGCTTGATACTCATGTATGTCCATTGTTTATTACCTTTATATTTCTTGTTTATATTTTGGCTTATTTTTTGGCTTGAATAGCAGCGTCAGTGTTAACGATGTTTTCAGCCATCTTAGCCGAAGCAGCATCTATCATGCGGCCGTTAAGTTGTGCAGCGCCCTTCCCTTGGGCCGCGGCTGCTTCAAGTGCAACCAATACCGCATTCGCATGTTCGACTTCTTTTGTCGGTGGTGAGAAAACGTCATTCGCCAGTTCGATTTGTGAAGGGTGTATTGCCCACTTACCTTCGTAACCCAGCGCAGCCGCACGGCGTGCAGCGTCGATATAACCCTCAGGATCATTGAAGTCACCAAATGGACCGTCGATTGGGCGAATGCCGTACGCACGACAGGCGACTAGCATTTGCGAAAGACCATGGTGCCATTGGTCACCAAGGTAATCTGGGTTCAAACCACCGATGTTTGTGGTACGGGCGCGACAACTTGCGGCGTAATCGGCAACACCAAAATGTAATGCTTCCATACGTGAGCTGGCACGGGCGATTTCATGCACATTGGCCATGCCAAGGGTGATTTCAATCAATGCTTCGATACCGATTTTATTAGTGAAACCTTTGGCAGTTTCGATTTGTGTCAGCATGGCATCGACCATATAGATATCGGCTGCGACGCCTACTTTCGGTATCAACAAAGTATCGATTTTGTCACCAGCCTGCTCGACCAGGTCAACAACATCGCGATACATATAATGTGTATCGAGGCTATTGATCCGAATCGAAATGGTCTTACCTTTTCCGCGCCAGTCGATGTCGTGCAGCGCTTCGATGATATTTTTGCGGGCCTGTACTTTATCGCCTGGTGCGACGGCATCTTCAAGATCCAGAAATACATAGTCGACATCGCTATTGGCTGCTTTGTCGAACATGCCTGGGTTAGATCCTGGCACGGCCAGTTCACTTCGTTGTAGACGCTGCCGCGCCGGTGGATATGATGTATGGCTCATTCTAGTCAGTACCTTTTTAAAAATAGATCGAAATTGGATTTGTGCCTGAAGGTTTATGTTCAATCAGGCTTTATTTATAAAACTACTATCGATATAAATCTAACGACTTAGCAGCGCTGCTTATAATTGCATTTACATTTCTTATACGGGAGTATACGTTTCCAAAAAGCATGCTGACTATCGCCATACCGACATGCTGCCGTATTTTTGCGACTATCATTCAGAAAATAGCTTTAAGACACACAACAGACTTGTGCTATGAAGAATGAATCAATTTAAAAATAGAGATCGAATGGTTTAATCTAGTTGATTAGTAAGGTGGGTTAGTAATGTGGGTTAGTAATGTGGTTAGTAAGGCAATTAGCAAGCAAACTCGAATAGTCTGCCTGCTATATTTCGCACAGTGAGGTTTCTAGCGCTTCGCCCTTCTCAATTCACAACTCGCAATGAATCGGTGGCCGAGTCACTTTAATCGGCTAAAGCGGTCACCAGTAAATAGATAAAAATGCTGCCTAGCCAGATATCAATCAGCAAATACAAATAAAAGAACTGTCGCTTTTCTGGATCTTTCTTCACCGACAAGGTGAGATACAGAAACAGCGCCAGTACGGCTAACAATATAATGACAAAGTGCATAACCTTCTTTTCAGCCTATGGGGTGATGTATTTTAACGACTTGGAATGAGGTGGCGCACTACGTGCTCTCGCAACGCGCGGCCGCAATGGCGGTTAAATTCACTAAACCTCGAACCGTGGTTGAAGGTATCGCGATATGCGCCGCTATATCACAGCCCATTAATATAGGGCCAAGGGTAACGCCACCACCCAGCACTTTAAGCATGTTACTGGTGATATTGGCAGCATCTAAATTTGGCATGACGAGTAAATTGGCGGCGCCTTTAAGGTTTGAATTGGGAAAGATCTTATCTCTAATTTTGGATGACATGGCGGCGTCTGCATGCATTTCACCTTCCACCATCAATTCTGGATCAAGTGTATGGATCAACTTGAGTGCCTGACGCATTTTTTGTGAAGATTCGGAATCACGGCTACCAAAGTTAGAATGAGACAATAAAGCAACTTTGGGTTTTAGCCCAAATCGTTTGACTTCTTCTGACGCTTTAATCGTCATTTTAGCAATGGCCTCAGCCGTTGGGTTTGGCGTGACCTGGGTATCACACATGAATACCGTATTGCGGCTTAGGATCAAACCACTTAAGGAAGAGACTTCATTAATGCCCGAACCCTGCTGGGTAACACTCAAAACCCGCTTTAGATGTCGATGAAAACGACCTATCGTGCCACAAATCATGGTATCGGCTAATCCCATTTTGAGCATCAACGCGGCTTGAATGGTGGTACTGGTACGGACCATATCGCGTGCTTCTGTTAGTGATTGTCCCGAACGCTCTGCAATAGAATGATACAAAGGCCACCAAGTTTCATCGTCGTCATAATCGAGTACTTCAAAGTCGACACCGGGCCGTATTCGTAAACCGTATTCTGCTATCAAACGATTCACGACGTCGAGTCGTGCCAATACAATCGGGTAGCATAATTTTTCTAAAACGATATTATCGACTGCCTGCAAAACAGTCGGGTTTTCGCCTTCGGCAAACACTACTTTTCGAAGTTTTTCACGCGCTTTGTCAAAAACAGGTTTCATAAACATGCCTGACCTGAATACAAATGACGTGAGTTTGAGCCGGTAGGCTTCCATATCTTCGATAGGTTTCGTCGCGACACCAGAATCCATTGCGGCCTGCGCAACTGCCGGTGCCAACTCCAGAATAAGGCGTTGATCAAACGGTTTAGGAATCAGGTACTCTGGCCCAAACGTCAAGGATTCACCATGATAGGCATTAGCTACTACATCATTGGTTCCGGCCCGAGCCAGTCTCGATAATGCTTCTACGCAGGCCACTTTCATGGCTTCATTGATTTCGCTAGCACCCACATCTAACGCGCCACGGAAAAGAAACGGAAAGCACAAAACATTATTGACCTGATTCGGAAAATCGGAGCGACCAGTCGCAACAATGACATCAGGCCTGACTTTTTTGGCCAGGTTTGGGTCAATTTCAGGTGTTGGATTCGCCAATGCAAAGACAATCGGCTTGCTGCCCATCGATTCAACGACTTCTGGTTTTAATAAGTTACCCGCAGATAGACCCAGAAAAACATCAGCGCCAACCATGGCTTCAGCCAGAGTTCTCAGTGGCGTATCTCTTGCAAACGCCTGCTTGTATTCATCCATTGACTGAGTGCGACCCTCAAAAATAACGCCTTTCGAGTCGGTGACAATAATATTGTCTTTATCTAACCCCATAGACACCAACAAATTTAAACAGGACAGTGCGGCGGCACCAGCGCCTGAGGCAACCAGTTTTATCTGTTTTATGTTTTTTTCTACCACTGCCAATGCGCTCATCATGGCGGAGGCAACCACGATGGCAGTGCCGTGTTGATCATCATGAAAGACAGGGATTGATAACCTTTCTCTTAGGTATTTCTCGACATAAAAACAATTGGGCGCTTGGATATCTTCTAGATTAATACCACCAAACGTCGGCTCTAGCCGTTCGATCGTTTCTGCCAGCAGCTTAGGATCTTTTTCATCAATTTCGATATCAAACACATCGATACCGGCAAAACGCTTAAATAGCACGGCTTTGCCTTCCATCACGGGCTTAGACGCCAAGCTTCCTATATCACCGAGCCCTAACACGGCTGTGCCGTTAGTGATCACGCCAACCAAATTTGCTTTAGCAGTATACAGACGCGCGGCCATCGGGTTGGCAACGATCTCTTCACAGGGAAAGGCGACGCCTGGAGAATAGGCCAACCCCAAATCTTGCTGTGTTATGAGGGGAGTCGTCGCCTCTATTTGAAGTTTCCCTGGGGTTGGATTTAAATGATACTTCAGTGCTTTGTTGCGATATTCGTCGGCTGCCATAATTCCATCTCTCAAAACGTTTCAAAAAAGGTCGAGGAATTATAGCCGAATATGTCATCTGGTGTGCAATATTACTTCGGGAGCCGCTGAATAAGTCTAGTTAAATTTAGGCTGATCCCTACAAGAATGTAGGCTATTAGAGCAATGCAGGAGATTGCCGAGAGGAAATCGATCATGACTTAATCAGAGCCTCTCTGGGCCTCTGATATAATTTAGGTTCGCTCGATGCGCCGCTCAGGCTATACTCGCCTTTTTTCGTTATCGCTGCTGCATGAAGTTCACCATTCAGATTAATACTGGGCCTTACACCCATCAGGCCTCCGATACTGCGTACCAGTTTACCCGTGCGGCTTTAAAAGCGGGCCATTCGATACACCGCATATTTTTTTATCACGATGGTGTGAATAACAGCTCGATGTTTAGCACACCGCCGCGTGACGATCGAAATATACAACAACTGTGGTCAACACTGGCTGAGCAGCATTCGCTCGATATGGTGGTCTGCGCGGCTGCGGCTCAACGCCGTGGCATTCTCGATCAAAAAGAAGCCGTTCGCCACGGTAAATCTGCTGCGAATATTGCCCCCAATTTCACTATCTCTGGTCTCGGTCAATTGATTGAGGCTGCTGTTGTTTCTGATAGACTACTCGTATTTGGCGATTAGTTTTTGGTAAGTATTCTTGGTAAGTGATATGCCTGTCTCTAAATCTTTTGTTTTTATCAATCGTAAAGCGCCCTATGGCACTATTTACGCGCTCGAAGCATTAGAAGTTGTGTTAATTGCAGGCGCGTTTGAGCTACAAGTGAAACTAATATTTATGGATGACGGGGTCTATCAGCTGACACGGAATCAGAATCCCACTGGCATTGGTATGAAGAATTTTTCGAAAACCTTTGGCGCACTCGGTGACTATGATGTCGAACAGATTTTCGTTGATCATGAATCACTTAATTTGCGCGGATTAGATGCCACCGACCTGCAACCATTAATCCATGGAACGACTGATGGCGTCGAGCGACCATCGATCAAAATAGTGCCTCGTAGCGAATTAGGGGATATTATCGAAGGGGCTGATGTTTTGCTCAACTTTTAATCTGATTAATTAATCTGATTAAGCCGAATCAATAGTCACTCAAGAATCCATGAATAAGAAACACTGAATTGCTACCAACGATTGAAAACACACCATGCCGACCTTACATACCGTTAACAAATCTCCTTTTGAGCGAAATTCACTCGAGACCTGCCTGTCTTTATGCAAGCCGGGCGCTAGTGTGTTGTTAATTGAGGATGCCGTTGTTGGTGCGTTACAAGACACTGCTATTTCCAGGCAAATTTTAGAGTCTGTGGCGTCTGGTGTTAAGGTGTACGCATTGAATGAAGACCTGCAAGCGAGAGGACTGTCGTGCGGTCGATTAATCGATCAAATTGGCATCGTCGACTACGCTGGATTTGTTGATTTAGCAGCCGAAAACACCACGGTTCAATCCTGGTTATGATGTCCTAGTTATTAATGCCCGGCTATACAGGCTGGATTTAGTTTTTAGTTTATTTTATTAAAGTCACAAAGAGTAAGCAATATCATGTCATTGTATGTAAACGGCGTTATCTATGAAACCGATGAAGAGGGATATCTCGCCAATTTAAGTGATTGGGCGGTTGAGGTTGCCAAAGCGCTGGCAGTTAAAGATGGCGCAGAACTTGAAGAGGCGCATTGGGAAGTCATTCATTTTCTTCGAGAATATTACGAAGAATACCAAATTGCACCCGCTGTGCGCATACTCACCAAAGCCATTGGCAAGCGACTTGGCAGCGATAAAGGTAATAGCAAATATTTATATCAACTATTCCCTTACGGCCCAGCCAAACAAGCCTGTAAATATGCAGGGTTACCTAAGCCAACTGGCTGTATATAGCTAGTTATATACAAAAAAACATTTAGAATCAATGCCCTATCATTACCTAAGCGGTGTCGTTGAGTGAATATTTTTTTCGCTATTGTCTTCTACTTTGCTGCGGCTGTGATTACTTTAGGTCTAGGGCATAAAGTTTTTCAATACTGGTCGACGCCAACTCCGTTTAGAATTCCCATACCACCGGCCCCATCCACTATTCTTGGTGTAGTATTGCGTATGATGGCCGAAGTATTTCTTTTTAAAAGTTTGTTTAAAGCCAATAAATGGATTTGGTTATTCGGTTGGGTATTTCATGCTTCTTTAGTATTAATCATGTTGCGTCATCTTGCTTATTTCCAGCAACAACCGCCGATATGGATTTATCAATTACAGCCCTACAGTCACTTCGCGGCTTATCCGCTACTGGTTAGCCTTAGCGGCCTTTTATTGAGACGCTTTATGGTTGATCGTATCAGATACATATCATCACCCTCGGACTTCTTGATGTTATTCCTTTTGATTGCGATTGGATCGACTGGTTTATTGATGTTACTCGTCTGGCCTCCCGATGTGTTCGCAGTACAACAGTATTTTAGCGGGTTACTTCGACTGACCATTAACCCATTACCGGGTCACCTGTTGCTTTATCTACATTTAATTTTAGTGGTTTTTTTATTGCTCATTTTCCCGTTTAGCAAATTACTCCACGCGCCGGGTGTCTTCTTTAGCCCGACTCTCAATCAAGCCGACAACGCTAGAAAAAAGCAATCTTCATCATCCAAGACCCGTAATAATCTAAATGACTAGTCGCAAATACACCGTACCTGAATTGTTCAAACACATTGAGACGCCCAAAATTCAGCCTGATGCAATGCAATTGCCCGGGCCATTCAAAGCGAAGGCAAATCACCAGCAAGCGCTGGGGTTCCCGGATGAACTTGTCGATAACTGGCAAAAAAAAGCAATTGACGCTATGGGGCAAGCCGTTAAAGAATCCCGAGGGCTTCGGGTGTTTCTGGATTCATGCGTCAAGTGCGGCGCCTGCACTGATAAATGCCATTACTATTTAGGGTCGGCTGATCCTAAAAACATGCCTGTCGCGCGACAGGATTTATTTCGTAGTGTTTATCGTAAATATCATACGCCTGCCGGTAAATTCCTCAGTAAGCTCGGACTCGACTGGCTGATTGGTGGCCAGGAAATGAACCAATCTGTACTCGACGATTGGTATAACTATTACCATCAATGCTCAGAATGCAGACGTTGCGCCGTGTATTGTCCTTACGGTATCGATACCGCCGAAATCACGATGGCGGCCAGAAATATCATGTCTGAAATTGGTGTCGGCCAAAAATATAGCAACGAAGTCATTGGTAAGGTTTACCGGGTTGGTAACAATTTGGGACTTCCCGAGGCCGCCTTGCGCGATACCCTAGAGGGTTTGGAAGAAGATATTGAAGAAGAAACTGGCGTTGTTGTTAAGTTACCTATCGATCAGGTGGGTGCAGATATTTTACTAGTCACACCCTCGGCTGATTTTTTTTCGGAGCCGCACGTTGATGGCCTCATTGGTTATGCCAAGGTGTTACACGAATCGGGGATTAGCTGGACCTTCAGCACCAGGGCTTCTGAAGCAGCCAATTTTGGTCTATTCATCGGTAACGACGAGAGCATGCGAAAAATAGCGTTGCGCATTCGTGAAGCCGCCATTGATTTAGGTGTTAAACGCATCATTTTTGGTGAATGTGGGCATGCCTGGAGAGTGGCTTACAATTACCTTGAGACTCTAGCAGGCCCATTCGACTTCCTCGATACAAGATTCCCTATGCCGCAACATATTTGCGAATTCACCCATGACTTAATTCAGCGCAATCAGCTAACCCTTGACCCATCTCGTAACGATGATATGACAGTTACCTTTCACGATTCCTGTAACGTCGCTCGTGCATCCAATCTAGGAGGGATATCAGGCGGTCAGTTTTCAGTCCCACGAGACATCATTCGATCCGTTTGCCGTCACTACGTCGACATGGCTAAAGACACCATCAACGAGTCAACATTTTGCTGCGGTGGCGGCGGTGGCTTACTCACTGATGATTTAATGGAAGTGCGAGTCAAAGGTGCGCTACCTAGAATGTCCGCTTTAAATAATGTTGTTGAAGAACATGGCGTTACCCATATGGCCGCTATTTGCGCTATCTGTAAATCTCAATTTAGCAAGATACTTCCCGTGTACGGCATGAGCATGGATATGATTGTGAGCCTGCATCAACTGGTGAGCACTGCGATTGTTTTGACTGGGCAGAAAGAAATTTCTCATAAAAAAATTGACGACCAAGATCACTAATCATAGCGTTTATGGTGCTTACGTCGTTTTCCTGCACGCTGGCTAACAACACCAAGTAGGTCGCAGTCAGCACGGTTGAGGACGATATCAACATTACCCGCTTTCGATGACTGCAATCGATAGTCGTCACCTTCAATCATTAATTGCCGCAAGATAACGTCACCTTCACCTTCACCTTCACCTTCACCTTCACCTTCAACTACAACTCTCGCTACCACAAAACAGCCCGTCTTTAACTGGCCACCGGGGTCAACGATAATAATATGGCCATCCTCAAATTCAGGTGACATATCATCGCCGACCACGCGTAAAGCGAAGGGCTCACTGCTACCACAACTGCTAGTATCAGTCAGTGCCATGATTTAAGTCAGCCTGTTCTGACTCGGTTTTGCGTTGTTGAATCGCCCACAAATTAGCATAAATGCCCCGTTTTTCGAGTAGTTGCTGATGATTGCCCTGCTCTTTCACCTCACCCTTGTCTAGCACCAAAATATTATCAGCGTCCACAATGGTTGATAATCTATGGGCAATGACCACCGTGGTTTTATTGCGCGAGATGTTATACAGTGCCGATAGAATATTTTTTTCCGATTGGCTATCTAGGCTTGAGGTTGCTTCATCAAACACTAATATCGCCGGGTTTTTGAGTAAGACACGAGCGATGGCCACTCGTTGTTTCTCACCGCCGGATAATTTCAAACCACGCTCACCTACTATGGTTGAATAACCCTCCGGTAATGATTCGATGAAGTCGTGTATGTCAGCTAGTCGTGAGGCCTCCATTACTTCTTGCTCTGAAGCATCTGGTTTGGCATATCGAATATTATAAAGAATGCTATCGTTAAACAGCACCGTGTCCTGCGGTACGATACCGATCGATTGCCGTAGACTCTCTTGTGTCACTTTGGCAATACTCTGGCCATTCAATAAAATATCGCCCTGCTGAATATCGTAAAAGCGAAACAGCAAACGAGCGATGGTTGACTTGCCAGCACCAGAAGGGCCAACAATGGCTAGTTTTTTGCCATCTTCCACTCTGAAACTAACGTTATTCAGTATCTGTCGATTTTCATCATAATAAAAATTTACATGTTTGAACTCAACGCTGGCATTACTCAGAACCAGTGGTTTAGCATCGGCGTCATCGGTTATCTCAATCGGCTTTTGCAGCAGTTTTATAACCATATCCATGTCGGCCAAGGCATATTTAAGCGACCGATAAATAATACCAAGAAAGCTAAGCGGTAAAAATAACTGCAGCATCATGGTGTTGATTAATACCAAATCACCCAGGGTGAGCTCATCGTTCTGGACGCCTTGCGCGGCCAGAAACATAATGCCTGTAACCCCTATAGCGATAATCGCAGCCTGACCAAAGTTAAGCATCGACATCGTGTTCTGGCTATTGACGGCGGCATCTTCCCACTCACCCATCGTTTTTCGATAACGGTTTATCTCGTGACTATCGTTGTTAAAGTATTTAACTGTTTCATAATTCATCAAGCTATCCATAGCCCGGCCATTGGCACTCGAATCGAGCGCATTCATTTCGTGTCGAAAGTGCATTCGCCATTCTGTCACCAATAGCGTAAAGCCAACATAGAGTACGACGGTTACAAAAGTGACTATAGCAAACTCATAACTATATTGACTGAACAAGATGCTCGACACGAGCACAAATTCAGCAGCGGTAGGAATAATATTGAATACCAAATAATTCAGGATAGAACTAATACTTTGTGCACCACGCACCATGTCTCGTGAAACCGCGCCAGTATTCCTGCCGAGGTGATAGCGTAGCGACAAATTATGGAGATGCGTTAGCGTCGTGACGGACAAGCTATTCATAGCGTGATATCGAACGCGTGCGAACACAGCATCTCGTAACTCGTTGAAGCCCGAATTAAGAAAGCGCAGAACGCCATATAAACTAAGAAAAATAATCGGTAAAACAGCTATTTGCCCATTGTCGGTATCGAGTGCATCGACAATATACTTAAGTAGGATAGGAATTCCGACCATCGCAAGCTTAGATACAACCAGACAACCTAACGCCAGTATCACCCGCCCTTTATATGACCAGACGAAAGGAAACATTTGTTTGAGGTTATTCCAGTCTTCCCGATTGCCATGCGCCTTCTCGGTACGACCTACTGCTGCTGAACTCATTGCTTTAAATTCCACTCATTTTAATGAAATATAGACGACAGACTTTTCTATAGCTCATTTTCTTTGGCCCATCGTCACTCCTGCGCGTCCTTGCGCCCGTGACATACAACTTATCCCGAGCATAAAAAAAGCAGAACTATTATAGTTCTGCTTTCTTAATGAGTCACCTATCAAAGATAGCAACTCAACAATGACGACTCTCCTAAGCTAATAAGCCCAAGGGGATCACATCGAAAATCAATAGCTTATAGAGCTACGATGTTCTCTGCTTGAGGACCTTTTTGTCCTTGAGTCACTGTGAATTCAACTTTTTGGCCTTCAGCCAAAGTTTTGAAACCTGAACCAGAGATAGCACTGAAATGTGCGAAGACGTCTGGACCAGTCTCTTGCTCGATAAAACCAAAGCCTTTAGATTCGTTGAACCACTTAACTGTACCAGTTGTAGTAGACATAATTAATTCCTGTATATATTATAAATAAAATGAAACCTGTTTAACGAGGTTGTTTTTTGGCTGGACTGGTTGCTATTACTTATGAAATACAAGACGAGGTGCTGAATTGGCGAGACATCGAGACGGTGTGCATAAATATAAGACGTACTTTCAAGCTAAGCAGCATTATATACATTGGTAAGGAGTCGTCAACAACTATTGTGAATTTATTTCAGTAGTAACTGCTTATCCGTAGGAGCGATCGATCAACAAGAGAATATTAGCGTTAACAATGGAGAGTATTTTTTGACAACACCCTCAATCTTTTTACCACTTTTGCGCGGAAAGCCCCGTCGTTCAGGGCGGGGAGGATGTCAATGACGGACGCCTTCAACCTGTATCGTCACGGCAACATCGCCTACCCAGTATGGCAAGCCAAAATCAGCGGCTTTCACGTTAACTTCACCTTCGAAGCCACTACGGTAACCACCCCATGGATCATCACCTTCACCAATATGCGTCACATCCAGTGTCACAGGTTTCGTAACACCATGCACAGACAAATTACCAGCCAGCTTGCCATTTTTAAACGACGTACTTTCAAATGCTATGACTGGGTATTTATTCACTTCGAGGAAGTCGGCGCTGCGTAGGTGCTTATCTCGCTCAGCATGATTCGTATCCAGACTTTTTGCTTGAATAGTGACGTTGACACTTGAATCAGCTGGCTTTGCTGGGTCGTGATTAAATTTTCCTGAAAAGTCATTAAAACGCCCAATGATGTAGGAGTATCCAAGGTGGCTCGCCTTAAAGTTGACAGAAGCATGCTGTCCTTTTACGTCGATGACATAATCGGCAGCCATTGTTTGTGCCGAAATCAGGAGGCTGATTGCGAGTGTCGTGCCTAGTAGTATTTTAGATTTCAATATCTCTTCCTTTAGGAATGTTAATGGATACCCAACATTTTGTGTAAGGTATTATCTTTGTCGATATAATGGTGTTTTAGTGCTGCTGCGGCGTGTAAAACCGTCAATCCAATAATGCTATAGCTCAGGTACTCATGAACGAGTCCAGCCATATCCTCTTGCTCTCGAATGCTCGTAATCGTTGCCGGGATCTGGAAAGTATCAAACACACTAATACTCGAATTATCCGCAGTGGATATTAGGTAACCGCTAATCACAATCAAAATCATCAAGCCATAAAGCCCTAGATGTGCAGCTTTAGCGGCCAGTCCTTCGGATGGCGAGAAGCCATTTTCGGATATTGGCGTAACATTGATCACTTTCCAGGCTAATCGGAGAATGAGCAATAAGCCAAATACAATACCAATACTCTTATGCATAAATGGTAATGTGTTATAAAGCGGATCATAGTAGGTCAAATCAACCATATACCAGCCCAACCCGAATAAACCGATCACGGCAATGGCCATTAGCCAATGTAATAGAATTGAGACTAAACCAAATCGATCCACGGTGTTGAACATGACGGTCCTATTTTTAAATGCCCATTTTAAATAGCACGTCAAGAGACCTCCATTAATCTCATATGTTCCCGATTAGAACAATTTTATAGCCATTATTTTATGTCGGTTATTTTGGCACATCACTCAATGCTTTTGCGTTTTAAGGCGGCATTGATATTTTTTATTCACGCCCAATATAGAAAAACACGATGCTAGATAGCATCTAAACCACATTTCGAGAATTTGGTAGTTATCAAAATAGCATGAAGCAAGAATCAAAATTCACCCCTGCTTGTGATGAAAATACCTGGTCGCTTGATCCAATTATCGAGTGGTTATTTAAGAAGGGCCGCCTGGAGGAGGATCAAACAAAGTTTGTTCAAGCCTTGTCAGAAAAAATCCTGCAGGCAGGTGCGCCAATCGACCGCCTCACCATTATCTTACCAACCTTGAACCCGTTAGTTAGGGCGACATCTGCCACCTGGTGGAAAAACACTAACAAAACTATTCCGTATGTAGCGCAGCACGATATCGCAAATTCTGACCGTTACATCGGTAGTCCATTGCAGCAATTATCTGATACAAAACGCAGTGTTCGTCAATCGTTACGCGAATTACCGGAAAACGCCCATCGCGCTTATACCGAGTTAGCAGACGCTAAGTTTACCGATTATTACGCTATGCCCATCACCTTTAGTAATGGTCTTGGCAGCGCATTTATCGTCGCCACCAAAGCGCTTGATGGTTTTTCGCCCTGCGACATAAAAAATTTAAAGCGTTTACGTGACTTCTTTGCACCCAGTCTTGAAGTTTACTCACTGCGTTTTTTGTCGAAGTCACTGATGACTACCTACGTAGGCAAACGAACCGGTGAAAAAGTGCTCTCCGGGATGATCAGACGTGGTGATGCGGACACCATTCATGCTGCGTTATGGTTTAGTGATTTGCGAAACTTTACCCGCCTAACTGAAACGCTTCCTGCTGAAGACGTGTTTGCGATGCTCAATGAATATTTCGAATTTGTTTCCGCAGCAGTCAGCGCACGCGGCGGTGAAATATTAAGGTTTATCGGGGATGCGATGCTCATCGTTTTTCCGATCAGTTCGGATGTGTCGAAAAAATCAGCCTGCAATGCGGCGCTAGAAGCGGCAAAAGACGCTCGCGCAACCCTCGCTGTCGTCAATCATTTACGCAAACGCAAGTCACAGCCACTGATAGAATTTGGTGTTGGTCTGAATGTTGGTGAAGTGGTCTACGGTAACGTCGGGGCGCCTGATCGTCTTGATTTCACTGTGATGGGGCCAGCGGTCAATCGAACCGCTCGGCTGGAATCTCTGACTAAAGAATTGGGTCAGGATGTATTGGCATCAAAAGATTTTTCCGATCAAATTGATTGCAATACTATTTCATTAGGATTACACAACATGAAAGGTATCAAAGAACCTCAATCGGTATTTGCAGTCGACTATACTTCCGAACACACCTGAACTTGATTATCGGGTGTGCGACTGAAACTGGCTTGATGCACGACGCCAGAATTCAAACCATGTTCATAAAACAACTTCAAGCTATGACCAATCACCGGGAAAGCCAGTTCACCCCAGGGAATTTGTGCTTCGGTAAACAAACCCACTTCCAGGCTTTCGATGCCAGGCGAAACATTGTCGTCTAACAATGCGCCGCTAAACATTAAATGCACCTGCGAAATATACGGCATGCTAAACACACCAAACAAACTCAAATGCCCTGGGTTTGCATTAGCTTCTTCGATGGATTCTCGAGCTGCGGCTTGATGAACAGTTTCTTTATTTTCCATAAATCCAGCAGGCAAAGTCCACTTGCCGTATCGCGGTTCAATCGCACGTTTACACAACAGAACCTTACCTTGCCAGGTTAAAATAGCACCCGCGACATTGTTCGGGTTTTGATAGTGAATCACACCACAGGCATCGCAAACGAACCGTTTACGATTATCGTCAGGTGGAATGATTGAAACCACCTTTTCACCACACTGGCTGCAGTAATTCATTGATTTGCCCTTTTTAGCGTTGATAGGATAAGCTGTTTTACTGGCTGTAATCCCTGCTCCAATACTCTCATTATTTGTTCCATTGTAATCTTTGAGCCAGCGTTCTCTGGCTCATTAACGGCCGCACACCAATTCACTACTAGTGCTATCGAAGCATATTCAATCCCTAGCTCTCGGGCCAGCGCGGCTTCTGGCATGCCGGTCATGCCAATTATGTCGCAACCATCTCGAGACATCTTAATGATTTCAGCCTTGGTTTCTAGACGGGGTCCGTTGGTACAGCCATAGACACCCGATGATTGAAGTTTAATGTTGGCTTCATTGCCCGACTCAACAATCATGGCTCGTAACGACGCGCTATAGGGGTAGGTAAAATCAATATGCTGAACGGCGTCACTTTCACTATTAGGAAAAGCTACATCAGAAAAGCTATGCGCTCTGCCCCAGCTATAGTCGATAATTTGATCGGGCAGCGCAATGGTCTTTGGCTCGAAATTGGGCGATATGCCGCCCACGGCATTCACTGCGATCACGTGCGTGACCCCTTGCTGCTTTAATGCGTAAAGATTAGCTCGGTAATTAATTTGATGTGGCGGTATGCGGTGTGACTCACCGTGTCGCGCCAAAAATACGACAGGTAGGTTTTGCCAGGCACCTCGAATAATTTCGGCTGAGGTAACGCCGTAAGGGGTTTCTACAACGTTTTTACTGTCTTCGACAAAATCATCGCCCAGGCTATAGAGGCCACTACCACCGATTACCGAGTACAACGGTGGCATTAAGACTGTCCTTTTTGTACTTTTTGTACAACGGGTTTTTCTTCAACGAAATAAATACTCGACAGGTTTCGAAAGTGACTGTTCAAATCCATACCGGCCCCATAAACATAGCAATCTCCACATTCAAGTCCCACATAATCGGGTTGACTATCGGCTTTTTTGCGTTCGTGCACTTTACGGATTAAAAAAACACTGGTGATAGATTTAGCCCCCTGCTTAACACAGTAGGCTTTAATTTCCTCTAGTGTATATCCCTGATCAAAGATATCATCGATGATAATAATGTTGCGATCCTTTATTTCATTCTGAGGGTAAGCCTTCCACAAAACATCCTTGCCTAACGTTGCTAGCCTATACCGCGTCGCGTGCACATAGTCGACCGTTAGCGGAAACTCCCAGTGTCGTAACAACTGCCCCGTCAGATACAAACCTCCATTCATAACACATAACACTAACGGAAAATCATCTTTACATTGGTTTGCGACAGTCGATGCCAGATCGGCAATCGCCACTTCAACTGATGATTGATCAAACAGTAATTCAGCGCCTTGATGGATGGCTAGTGCTTTTTCCAGGTTCATATTATTGATGCTATTCGCCGGGTCTATTGATCAGGTATGACATTAATTTTCAGCTTGATCGATGGTGATGGGAGTTTCAAAATGCAGTGATGAAGTCGGGAAGGCAATCTCCGCTTTATTTGCCTCGATAATTTGAGCTATTTTGAGCATAACATCCTGCTTAATTTGATGAAACTTTACCCACTGGGTTGTTTTCGTAAAGCTATAGATAAAGAAATCAACCGAACTATCAGAGAAGGCATTGAAATTCACGATCATGGTTTTATTGGCATCGATTTCTTCATGCGCGACTAACATTGCCGTTACTTCACTTACAATCTTATCCATGCTGTCGAGGTCGCTATACCTTAAACCGATGGTTTCATAGATACGCCGATTCGCCATGCGCGACGGGTTTTCGACGACGATATTGGTAAAAACCGAGTTAGGCACGTAAATGGGTTGGGATTCGAAATTACGAATCATGGTAACTCGCCAGCCAATTTGTTCTACCGTTCCTTCAATGTTTCGATCGGGTGAGCGTATCCAGTCACCAATAGTGAAAGGTCTATCCAGGTAAATGATTAAACCACCGAAAAAATTAGCCAGCATGTCTTTTGCCGCAAAGCCTATTGCAATGCCGCCAATGCCTCCCATCGCCAACACACCTGAAATACTAAACCCTAGCGTTTGTAACATGACCAGAGCCGAGGTAATGATGACGGTTAGGCGTAATAATTTACTAATGGCCTCGGCGGTGTGCGGATCGACATCATCGGAATTAATTGAAAATTCTTTTTCTGCGCCTCGAATGAAGGCCAACACAAACCAGGCGATACAAATGAGAATACCCACATCGCGGATCATGTCTGACGCCGTGAATATAGGACTTTGCGTTTTTAAATAAATAACATCGGCGGCGAAACTAAGACCAATCAACCAAAGTGTCCAGCCCAAAGGACGAGACATAGCCTCGACTATGATATCGTCCCAACGCGTTTTGGTTCGGTTTAATTTGAGCAGCATTTTTGCAATAAAGCGTTTGATAAAAAAGTTGGCGACAACGGTAAGCAGCACCACTGCAAATACCTGCAAAACCCAGAGCCATTCTCTATTAATGCCTGGTATCCATTGTTCTAGTTCTATCATTAATTATACTCTTTCATTTTTATTGGGAGACTCTGATCAACTCATGATTGTTTTAAGTAATCAGCAGCGCATTATTCGAACAGATCGCCACTCTCGGATGGTGTTGATTGCCGATTGAATGCATGCAGTACAGCCGTTGCCTGATGCCAGCTGGGTGTATTAAACAAATCATGAATTGCGTGCTCGGGCTTACCATGTAAACGCACCATGCGTAATTGAGACGTTGGATTATTGTAACCCTGCAACGAATCGAGCACTTCATCGGCACCCGCGGAATTATTGCAGACGAGTAAAATATCACAGCCGGCTACCAAGGATAATCTGGCTCGTTCGGCGTAACCACCAAAAGTTTCGGCACCACTCATACTTAAATCATCGCTGAAGATAACACCTTCAAACCCTAGTTGTTGTCGCAGTACTGAATCCATCCATGTTTTTGAAAAACCCGCGGCCAAGGTATCGACCTGTTCATAAACAACATGCGCCATCATAATGCCAGCCAAATGGGTATTGATGACTCGTCTGAATGGAATTAAGTCACACTGTTCAATCGCGTCAAAATCGCGGCTATCAAAAGGCATGACGTGATGTGAATCGCCCTCGACTGACCCATGCCCAGGGAAATGCTTACCGACTGCTTCCATACCGGCCTGACTCATACCACGAATCCAGGCATTGGCTAACCGACTGACCTGTTCGGGTCGATGATGAAAAGCTCGATCACCAATGACGCTGCTGATCGGATTACCCAGGTCGAGTACCGGTGCGAAACTTAAATCGATACCGTAGTACAACAACTCGCTCGCCATAATCCAGCCAAAGGTTTGCGAGTATTCGATCGCTTTACTCTCATCTTGATCATAAAGCTCACCTAGCCTTGCGATAGCAGGCAAACTTTGAAACTGATCCCGAAAGCGCTGTACTCGACCACCTTCCTGGTCAACTGCGATCACTAAACGTGGTGTCCGAATGTCGTGAATTTCATCCACTAGCATTTTTAATTGTTCTGGCGACTCATAATTACGGCTGAATAAAATCACACCACCCACCTGATTATGCGCCAGTCGTTTGCGATCTTCGTCTGTAAGCGACAACCCGGCAACGTCTAGCATTACTGGTCCCAGACTCATAGGGCTAGACTCATAAGAGCACCTTCGAAGAATGATTCATTTTATTGTCTCCAACAATACAACCGTATGCGCGGCTATGCCTTCTTCGCGGCCGGGAAACCCCAGTTTTTCAGTCGTCGTCGCTTTAATATTCAACCGAGATATTTCGGTGTCTAAGTCCAGTGCCAGGTTTTGTTTCATGCTGTCTAGATGGGGTGCCATTTTGGGAGATTGGGCAATAATTGTGACATCGGCATTGCCGAGTTGATAGTTTTCTTCGGTCATGAGGGACCGAACAATTCGCAAAAATTCACGGCTATCTCTATTCTTATTGGCTGCATCCAGATCTGAAAAATGAAACCCTATATCGCCTTTACCCATTGCACCTAGCAGCGCATCGCATAAAGCATGGATCAATACATCTCCATCCGAATGTGCGATAAAACAATAGCTGCAGCTAATAGTGACACCACCCAACACCAGTCCGTCACCCGCAGCCAGTGCATGTACATCGTAACCATGGCCGATCCTCATGGTGCTCATGCGCTTAAGTTATCCATTTTTATCATGAATAGATTTATCGTGTATTTTGGAGCACTGATCATACCATTCATCACAAACTATTAATTCCACCGACATTACTGGCGACGCAAGGCATGCACATTCATCAGCATGGCGCTAAACAATAAGAGCGCACCTGCCTGATGCATTGCAGCAATCGGTACAGGCACCTGAAATAGCAAAGTAGATAGCCCCAGGCTCACCTGAATAATCACCATCATTCCAACCCATTTAAAACTACGCGTGAGCCGCTGACCGTCGAATCGTTGACTAACAGATAGGCCGCGCCCTTTGATATACCAAGCAAATAACAATACGGCAATACCGATCGCCAGCACACGATGACCAAACTGAACCGTCACCTTGTTTTCGAAAAGGTTCATATACCAGGGTGATAACGCTAAAACACCTTCTGGAACCCATTGCCCACCCATTAATGGGAAGGTATTAAAAATCAGGCCAGCCTTTAATCCAGCAACAAAACCACCCGAAACAATCGTCAGCAGCACCAGAGCGAGCAGACCAAAGGATAACTGACAGCAGCGGTTTAATTGCTGGTCTTGACTGCGTTGTAAACTTTTCGGGTAGCGTAAATCAAGCCACGTCCACAGAATAAAACCATAAATCAAAATAGCGCTGACTAAATGCGCTGTCAGCCGATACTGGCTAACATGCGGGTTATTCACCAACCCGCTTTTCACCATATACCAACCCAGCAATCCTTGTAATCCGCCCAGTACAAACATCATCAACAGCTTGGGTGTCAAATCTGGTTTAATTTTTTTTCGCCACCAGAAGTAAACGAAAGGCACAAAAAACACCAGGCCTATAACCCGACCCAACAGTCGATGGCTATACTCAAACCAGAAGATCGATTTAAAGTCATCGACATTCATGTCACGGTTAAATTTTTGAAACTCAGGCGATTGCCGATAAAAACTAAACTCTTCGTCCCATTGTGCCGAAGTGATCGGCGGAATCGATCCATGTATTGGATGCCAGTTCACCATTGACAAGCCAGACCCGGTTAATCGTGTGACACCGCCGAGCACTACCATGAAGAAAATAAGTAAAAGGCAAATCAATAACCAGTGCGAAATCGCCCTGTCCTCGGGGGTAATAACAGACATAAAAATGACAACCTGGTTATTATTGATTAAGAACGTTGTTTAAGAACGTTGATTTAAAGTTAATTAACGATATTGATTGAATTTAACGACAATATCGCGAAGTCGATTGGCACTACTCTGACCGCAACGATATAGCTCAAACTGACCATCCTTTATTTGCGGCTAATTATAACCGCATTAAATGTCTTACAGAATGCATTTAAAGGTATTTTTAACATTCTCAGGTCATTACAAATTAGAATAGAAAAATCAGAATAAGGTAATCCAGAGTCAATCAAAATAGCCCGATGCTCGTATCAACATCTGACACGACTTAGATCTGAAATAGTATCGATCGAACAATCGATACTCGACAAATATCGTTACAACGTATAACTACCCCCAGTTCAGCACAACTACCGCATGATCAATGCCTAAATTCTCAAGCCAGGGCTCGTTCTACCTCGGCAAAGCTATTGGCACGCGGCGATAGCATTATTTTCACCTGTAATTTCTTTTCGATCTGGGTTGATGAAAATAAACCAGCAATTACCTGGCTACCATCAGCCTGATCTTCAACAACCAATAAATGCTGTCGCCCGCAGGCTTTAATTGTTTCAACAATATCCCCTACTCGCGATTTCAGGATATCAGAAAAGTGCAATGCTTCGAGCTGGATAAGCGGTGTCATCAAATCGCTTGCAGTAATCTCTTCTCGTTTTCCACCGTTTTGTTGGATGAAAAGTAGCGGCTTTTCGCCAAACAAGTCGTTATAGGTAACCAGGCCTAATAACGCTTCATCACTCTCAGCGACAAATAGTAAGCGAACGCCGCAGGCAATCATCTTCTGACTAATATCGGCAAGTGGTGTTGTTGCTGGTGTCCAGAATGGCCGGATATGATTAAAATCAGTCATTAACGCACATGCCGGATCATCCAAACTGGCAGAGACCGCTTTACCGCAACGATTATGGGTAATGAAAGTGCCTGGATTCAGGGCTTTGGACGACAGGTTGTGGTATTGCTTGTTCATAAGGGCTACCTCAATACGTTGTTGCCAGTAAAGGCATACAGCCTCTATTATAATCTTAATTTTGCAGGGTTGAAATACTCAGCATGAGTATGACTGTCCACCGGCACGAACCAGCAATCAGTTTTTTGGCGTTGGGCCAATCACCGACATGACTAGTGATGAAGTTGATGCTCGATTGCTCCGTTTCAAGTATGAAACCTGGATAGAAAATACCTATCCGTATTTTTCTGGCCATTACAAAAAGCAATTGGATCGGTGAATCAGGATAGGCTTAATCTATGGGGTAACTCTAATTGGCGTTGATAGTTGTAATTAGTATTCTCAACAATTTCATCCTCTGTTATTCTTTGGTTTCTTCAGTGCAGGAACTAGCGGCAAAGCATGAGTCACATATTTTGGTCGAACATCTTCAACCGCCCAACGAGCGAATTGCAATCTATTGTCGAGCTTTGGAAAGACACACCTCTGTTTGAAAATATTCCTACTGGGCATGTACAGTTTCTTTCCAAAAAAATGCATGTTAGAAGATTTACCACTGGCGAGAAAATATTTCAATTCGGTAGTCAGGGCGCTGGTGTGCTGATGGTGCTCGAAGGTAGTGTACGGATCATGGCACATAAAACTGAGCTAGCCTTGTTAGAGTCAGGCGATTTTTTCGGCGAAATGGCACTAGCCGAGCCAGAAAAAAGAACCGCAGATGCATATTCAGTCACTCATACTCGGCTCGTGTATTTTTTGAAGCAAGACCTCGAAGAGTGGATTGAATACGAGCCCAGGCTGGGCGCGCGTTTTCTGATGAACCTTTCAGCTACTTTGGCAAAACGCTTATTCCTTGCGAATAAACAAATTGCGAATCAGTAGATATGTCTGAGCAAACGTCTTTCAAAACTGAAAATGCTTATACGCAAACATTTAAAATATTTGCCTGCATGATTGCCATTGTTCTGGCTGGTTTTTATCTGCTGTCCTCGGTGCTCATTCCAATTATTATTTCATTTACGCTATACGCCATTTTTGAACCGGCGACACTTTACTTAGTGCGCCATAATGTTAACCACTCCCTGGCGATAGTCATTGTTCTGGTGTTTTTGGTTTTTTTCAGTTTCATTGCTATTGGTTTTGCATTGCCACAATTGGTCGAGCAAATTGGCTTACTACAGGCGAAACTACCCTCTATATTTTCGAAACTGGAAGGTTTTTTGACTCAGTATAGTACTGAATTTTCCGATAAAATCGGTGTCGATCTGGATGTTTCTGACATGATCATTTCGACTTTGTCGCAGTCTTCTTCATTGGGTCAGTCCTTTCTACTCAATATTTCTAATAAGCTGGTGGGCGTTACTATCGTACTTCTACTGGTACCTTTTCTGACCTATTACCTACTGAAAGACTTTCGCTCGGTTAGAAACCGAATGATGAACTGGCTGCCCAATACGTCTTTCGAACTCGGCTGGCTCATTTATTATCGAGTATCGCAACAATTGCAGGCTTATACGCGTGGCGTCATGATTCAATCAATCATTATGTCGTTGGTTTGCATGATGGGTTTTAGTCTGATCGGGTTAGACATTCCGATTTTACTCGGTGCTATTACGGGTGTCTTAAATCTGGTGCCCTATGTTGGACCTGTGATTTCAATTCTACTCAGCCTATTAGTCGCCTCGGCAATGACACCATTCGATCCATCATTGCTCTACCTAGGAGTTTTGGTCATCATCACTGCCCAAGTGATCGATAATGTGGTTGTGATTCCAGCGGTGATCGCAAATGCAGTTAATCTGCATCCGGTTCAGGTCATTTTGGGCATTATTATTTTAGGTAGTTTATTTGGTACTTTAGGGGTTGTTCTCGCTATACCTGCGATTGCGACAGCGAAAATAATTTTTAACAACCTGTATGCCGATATTCTGAATGAAAGCCAGAAACAGTCATTGTAGGGCGAATA
>JBDNJA010000011.1:0-7740 GCA_041688005.1 Gammaproteobacteria bacterium | reverse complement strand
TGCAGTGACTCTGGGTTGCCACTAAACATAATAAAGGTGATCCCCAATCCAAGTAATCCAAGTGCTGCAACACATAGACCCATGATCGAACCACCGAAGAATGCAACAGTCAGTGCGGCGGCTGGCCCCGAATTATGGGCGGCCGTAGTGGTACGTACATTCGCCTTGGTCGCGGTGTTCATGCCAATGTAACCAGCGGTTCCCGAAGCCAATGCACCGAGCACAAAACAAAAGGCGGTGGCCCAACCTAAAAAGATGAATAGTAGTACGGTTAGTATGGTTGCAAATATCGCCAGCATTTTGTACTCGCGGGTCATAAAGACCATCGCGCCGAGGTGAATCTGTTTGCCTATTTCGACAACTTTCCCTTCTCCTTCAGGAAATTTTTTAACCTGTTTGTAGATGTACATCGCGACAACCAGGCCGAGCGCACCAATAATCGGTGGTAACAAATGACTAACTTGCATACTTTTCCCCTTAATAGTTTTTAGGGCATCTCTAAAAATGTACTTTTTCCGCGATTGTGGCGTCAGCTTCGTACTCGAATCCTCATGTACCTTATGTACACTGCGGTTCTCCGTGCGGAGCTTCCTTGCACTCACAAAAAAATTACTACTTTTAGAGGCGCCCTTTAGATGAAACGTTATTTTAAGACACCCATTGTTCTTGCTTTGAAACATTGTGTCGAATAGTCTTTATATTTAATAATCATATTCAATAGTGATGGGTACCAGACTATTTGTTCGCAGTCATCATATCTATTTTTAATGCTGGTTGATAACTCGTTTTAGGTAAAGACGGCTATTGTTCGATTAAATATCAGGATAAATCGTTTAATAGCGGATAATTGAGCCCAAAAAGATCCGACTAGCACTAGGCATTCGGCTAAGTCGATGTTTTAATCATCTACAGTCAATCCCCGTTGAAGTATTGTAAAATCTTGTTTTCCCATACCCCGTAATCGGTCAATATGTCGAGGCGTGTTCACCTTAAAAATGAGTATCTAGAAACTCGCCTGATTCGGCGACGAATCGTCCTGTCTGCTCTCTTTATTCTGGTTTTACTCAGCGTATTGTTAGGTCGTCTTTACGTCCTGCAAATTGTAGATTATGACCATTTCAGTACTCTGTCTGATAATAATCGAATACGCATAAAAGCGCTGCCGCCGGCTAGGGGACTGATTTATGATAGAAATGGTGTGGTCATGGCCAACAACCTGCCTGCTTATAGACTAGAAATTATCAAGGAGCAGGTCGAAGATCTAGATCAAACATTGATCGATCTAAAACAATACGTTGACTATAGTGATCTTGACCTCCGTCGTTATCGTCAGGCAGTTAATCGTCGCCGATCTTTCGAAAGCATCCCACTCAGGCTGAACCTGAACGATGACGAAGTTGCCAGGCTGGCCGTTAATTTATACAAATTCGACGGTGTTGAAATCAATGCTCGGCTGACGCGCAATTATCCGCAGGGTGATCATGCCGTCCATGCGTTAGGGTATGTGGGTCGCATCGACGTTAAAGACCTGGGGCGAGTGGATGAAAATAACTATGCTGGTACCAGTCATATTGGAAAGTTGGGGTTGGAGAAATTCTATGAGTCTGAGCTACATGGCACCGTCGGTGTGCAGCAAGTAGAGGTCAATGCCAGAGGCAGGACGCTTCGTGTGTTAAGTGAAACACCGCCCGTACCGGGTAATAACCTATACCTGACCATCGACTCTAAGTTACAGAAAGTGGCCGAGCAAGCCTTTGGTGATATGACCGGTGGGGTAGTGGCGATTAACCCTCGTAACGGAGAAGTGCTCACCCTAGTGAGTATGCCTAAATTTGACCCAAATTTATTCGTCAACGGTATTAGTTATAAGAACTACGATGGGCTGCGTAATTCAACCAAGCGCCCCTTGTTTAATCGGGCATTATCAGGACAGTACCCACCAGGCTCCACTACTAAGCCGTTTTTTGGGCTAGCGGCGTTGGAAGCTGGTACAATTAATAGCCAAACGAAAGTATTCTGCCCTGGGTTTTATCGTCTGCCAAACGAAGAGCGTAAATATCGCGACTGGAAAAAGCAAGGTCATGGCCACATGGATTTAAACTCGGCAATAACGCAATCGTGTGATGTTTACTTTTACGATTTATCTTACCGATTGGGCATCGATAGAATGTCTGCTTTTCTGGATAAATTTGGCTTTGGTAAAAGAACTGAAATCGACAGCACAGGTGAGGCGAGCGGGTTATTACCATCACGAGAATGGAAAAGAAGGACCCAAAACCAACCCTGGTTCCCCGGTGAAACGCTTAATACGGGTATCGGACAAGGGACGTTTTTGGTGACACCACTGCAATTGGCTAATTCTACCGGGGCACTGGCGCTTAATGGTTTGCGTTATCGTCCACATATGGTCAGTGCATTAGAGGATGGTGATACGGGTAACATACGTGATATTGCCATCAAACAGGTTGCCGAGGGCGGCGTGAGTAAAAAGTCGAATTGGCTGCAGGTGAACAAAGCGATGGTAAATGTTGTGCATGGGTTACGCGGTACAGCAAATAGAATCAATCGGGGCCTAACTTATAGAATCGCGGGTAAGACAGGTACGGCGCAAGTCTATAGCATCGCTCAGGATGAAGAATATGATGCAGAAACAGTTATTAAAAGACTGCGTGATCACGCATTATTCATGAGTTATGCGCCCGCCAAAAACCCTCAAATTGCGGTAGCCGTTATTGTCGAAAACGGCGAGCATGGTAGTTCTGTAGCAGCACCTATCGCACGGAAAGTACTCGATGCCTACCTGCTGGATAAGGATGCGCCAGAAGCGTCTGCGAGCAATTCAGCAGATGATAGCCAGCCATGAACCAGATGAGCGATACCGAAAACTATTCATTCACGCGCCGCCTGCTCGATGGGCTGAGTATCGATCCTGTGTTGCTTACATTGTTGGGTATTCTGGCCGCCTTCGGCATGGTGATACTGTATAGCGCGAGCGGTTCAAATATTGATTTGATCATGCGCCAACTAGCACGGCTGTCGCTTGGGTTGTTTTTCTTTATTGCGGTTGCCAACGTGCCGTTGCGCCTACTGAAAAGCTTTTCAGTCTGGCTTTATCTGCTTGGTGTTTTATTGCTACTAGCAGTGATGTTTTTTGGAGAGGTTGGTAAAGGCGCGCAACGCTGGCTCGACCTGGGCATCATTCGGTTTCAACCATCAGAAATTTTAAAGCTGGCTGTACCTCTGATGGTTGCATCTTACCTGGCCGATAGAGTATTGCCGATAGGCTTTAAAGACTTGTTCGTATCCGTTATTTTAGTGCTCATCCCGGTCATATTAATCGCTCGCCAGCCAGATCTTGGAACGGCAATATTGGTCGGCAGCGCTGGCGCTTTTGTATTATTTCTGGCCGGGATTCGTTGGCGAATCATGTTGAGCCTGATGTTCCTTTTTTCACTCATGGCGCCGCTATTATGGAAATTCGCGCTGCACGACTACCAGCGCTCACGTATATTGACGATGTTCGATCCCGAGAGCGATCCACTTGGATCTGGGTATCATATTATTCAGTCTAAAATTGCAATTGGATCAGGCGGTGTTTATGGCAAAGGCTGGTTAAACGGGACGCAGGCACAGTTAGATTTTATCCCAGAACGTTCGACTGATTTTATATTCTCAGTCTTTGGGGAAGAGTTTGGTTTTTTTGGCAGTGTCATTTTAATTTTGCTCTACCTCTCCATTATCTTTCGCGGGTTATATATTGCCGCTCGGTCGAAGGATAATTTTGGGCGGTTGGTCGCAGGCGCTATTAGTTTAACTTTTTTTGTTTATTTGTTCGTGAATATTGGCATGGTTAGCGGTATGTTACCGGTGGTGGGTGTGCCGTTGCCATTGGTCAGTTATGGCGGTACGTCGATGGTGACGCTGTTAACAGGATTTGGATTGATTATGTCGATTAGGTCGGCAAAGCGATTTATGGCATAAGAGATCATAAACGCCATTCTAACAAACACTATTTTTAGAGCGGCTTGTAAGATGTTATGACTCAAAAAATTAGAGATAAATAATGAGACTATTTTTAATTACGATTGCACTGCTAGTGTCGGTTAATGTATTTGCCGCCAAAGTTGAGCAAGGTGACTATAAAAATCGACAGGATGTAGAGGCCTTCATCGATCGTATGGTGAAAACAAGCGACTACAGCGAACAGGCATTAGTAACGTTATTTGCTACGGTTAAAAAACAAGAGCATCTGTTCGAACGCCTTAATAAGCCTGCTGAAAAAGCACTCGAGTGGTATCAATACCGTCGCATCTTTATTAAAGACAGCCGCATCAATCAAGGCATTGAATTCTGGCGCGAAAACAAGTCGTTACTAACCGAAGTGTCGGAAAAAACAGGCGTGCCCGCTGAAATTATGATTGCGATTATCGGCGTCGAAACCTTCTATGGCACCTACCGAGGAAAAGATCCAGTATTCGATAGTCTGGTCACACTGGCATTCGATTACCCAAAACGTGCCAAGTTTTTTACTCGGGAGCTAGAGCAGTTTCTGTTACTCGTTAAAGAACAAAACCTCGACACCAAAGGCCTGATGGGCTCCTACGCTGGCGCTATGGGTATGCCACAGTTCATCTCTTCTAGCTACCGCTATTATGCAGTCGATTTTGATAACGATGGACAGGTGAACCTATTCGATAGCAAGCCAGATATTCTTGCGAGTGTTGCCAACTATTTCGTCAAACACGGGTGGCGTTCGAAAGAGCCCATAGCCGGGCCATTACACTTACAGGAAACAAATACGGTTAATCAACTAAAGCCAGGTGTCAAAACAGATTACCAATGGTCAGACTTTGCTAGGCACGGATTGCAATCGAATACCACGCTGCCTGCAGATACACCCGTAGCACTGGTTCAACTGGAGCAAAGTGATCACAGCGAGTATTGGGCTGGTTTTCAAAACTTTTACGTCATTACGCGTTATAATCACAGTGAACTTTATGCGATGGCGGTGTACCAATTGTCTCTGTTAATTAAGGATGGAATGGACGAATAGTGGGCATCTCTAAGAAGGCACTTTTTTCGCGATTGCCGTCGTGGCCTCGTGGTCCCTATTGTTGGTGCAGGAGCAAAAAAACAGACCACGAAAAAACCACTATTTTTAGAAATACCCAAGTATTGACGATGCCGTTAATATTGGCTTGCGTTCTGACGCTAACGCTGTCCGCCTGTACTTTAGGAGTGCCAATAGGTACTCGCACCAATACCAGTAATGCGGGTGCCATCAAAGTTCCACCTAAAACTACCCGCTCCAAATTAGGCAACCCGTCCTCTTATGTCGTGTTCGGCAAACGCTACTATGTGATGGACAATGCGATTGGATTTGTGCAGCGTGGCATTGCGTCCTGGTATGGCAAAAAATTTCATGGACGCAAAACGTCCAGCGGCGAAGTTTATAATATGAACGCGATGACCGCAGCGCACAAAACATTACCCTTGCCGAGCTATGTTCGGGTGGTCAATATAAAAAATGGCCGAAGCATCGTGGTTAAGGTAAACGACCGAGGGCCATTCGTAGGCGATAGAATTATTGATCTGTCATTCGCTGCCGCGACTAAACTTGGCGTCACTGGGCCCGGCACTGCCGAAGTTGAAATCAGCGTCCTAAGCTTGCCTAAAAGTAAAAAGCGACCTGTGGTAAGAACCATTGCGCTGGTTGAAAAAGGCGCAAAAGACGTGCCGCTATTTGTTCAGCTGGGTTCATTTGGGAATGAGCTCAATGCCCAAAACTTGATGCGGGACTTGCATGATTCAAATGAGTCTACGGCCAAAGTGTATAAACTAACTAACGTACAGGGTGCTTTTTACCGAGTTAGGCTAGGCCCGTTATACGATATTGACGAAGCCAATTCAGTTGTTCTCAGGCTCATAAAGAAGGGTTTTAAAACATCCCGAGTGGTTGTCCACTAGTAAATATAGCTCTGGATACCCCTTGTGACCGTAGCTTGCGATGGTTACAATTCGATCACCAATTCTGCAGGTAATTCCTATCAAATGAAGACTCTTCTCTTTACACTATTTTCGGTTGTTAACTTGCTCATAAACCCGTTATGGGCAGCAGGTAAGCCCATACCGGATGCACCCTCATTAGGTAAGCCCATACCGGATGCACCTTCATTTAAAGCGGATAGCCTTTATCTCATCGATTTTGATAGTGGCCGCGTATTAGCTGAAAAGAATGCCGATAAAAAAGCCGAACCTGCCAGTATCACTAAATTAATGACTGCTTATCTGGTCAACAAGGCGATTGCCGATGGCGATATATCACTCGAAGAAATGGTGACAATCAGCGAAAAAGCCTGGCGTATGAAAGGCTCTAAAATGTTTGTCGAAGTGGGTACGGAAGTATCCGTTGAAGCCTTGTTAAAAGGCCTCATCATTCAGTCAGGCAATGATGCCAGCGTTGCATTGGCCGAGCATATCGCAGGCACCGAATCTGCGTTCGCCGGTTATATGAATCATCAGGCGAAGCAATTGGGAATGGTGAATACCCAGTTTAAAAATGCCACTGGTTGGCCTGCTGAAGGGCACTACAGTACGGCTAAAGATATCGCCATATTAGCCATGGCCACTATCCGTGACTACCCAGAAACTTATCGCTATTACAAACAACGAGAATTCACCTTTAATGACATTCGCCAGTACAATCGTAATCGACTGTTATGGCGTGACGAAACCGTTGATGGCATCAAAACAGGCCATACCGAAGCGGCTGGCTATTGTCTGGTTTCTTCTGCAAAGCGAGATGGTATGCGTTTAGTCTCGGTGCTGCTCGGGGCAAAATCTGATAAAGGGCGAACTCAAAATAGTCAGTCTTTACTCAATTATGGCTTCCGTTTTTATGAAACACGCAAGCTTTACGCGGCAGGAGAAGTATTAAAAACGGCGAGTGTTTGGTATGGTGACCAAGAGCAGGTATCGATGGGTGTTGCCAAAGATATTCACATTACTATCCCTCGTGGACGTTACCAGAGTTTGCATGCGGCGATGGATATCGAAAGTGAAATATCAGCCCCAATTAAAAGTGGTCAATTACTGGGCAAGGTAACCGTCGAGCTGGAAGGTGAGCAACTTGTCAGCGAACAAATTGTTGCGACCCATGCAGTCAATGAAGGTGGTTTATTTGATCGGGCGATGGACAGTATTAAGTTGATGTTTAAATAAGGGCATCTCTAAAAATGCACTTTTCCGCGATTGCCGCCTCAGGGTGCCTACTGTTGGTGCATCGTTACAGGGATGTAACTAATTAGAACAATGCAGGAGCAATTGTCGAGGAGCAAAAAACAGTCACGAAAAAAATCACTATTTTTAGAGACACCCATAATCGTGACGCAATCAGCGCTAATCAATCAGTACTCATAAAAACGAGAAGGCAATGACAGAAATATTATATCTGAATGGCGAATACGTCCCACCTGCTGAAGCAAAGATCTCAGTGTTTGATCGTGGGTTTATGTTCGGTGATGGCGTGTATGAAGTTATTCCCGTCTACTCCGGCATGCTGCTACGAGGTAGGGCCCATCTAGCTCGTCTTCAGAGCAGCCTCGACGAACTGGATATTGCCAACCCCTTGAGCATGGCGCAGTGGATGGAAATATTCACCACGCTGATATTACAGCATTACGCCTCGTCTGATAACGTGATCTACATTCAGGTAACACGCGGCACAATGGCTAAAAGAGA
>JBDNJA010000126.1:0-14288 GCA_041688005.1 Gammaproteobacteria bacterium | reverse complement strand
GAGATTTGACAACAAGTTCGCGTAAATATCATAGAGCCTGAGATAGCTTCTCTGTTAGAGCTCGTACATAAGCACGCATTTATTCTTTAATTTGCTATTTTTGTTGTTGACAGCGAGGGGGAGTCCACATAAGCGTAGCGATTCCGAAACAGCGGGTTGTTATAATTTTTGTGACACGTACCTTGGTATATCAATTTTATCACCGCCTTTTGAAAAATGAGCATCCCAAAAGTATGCCATTTCTTCTAGTGGTGCTTTTGAGTAACTGTAAGTATTAATTTCACTGATATAGCGCTGAATAAAGTTAATAGCACCTAATTTTCTCCATTGTGCCACATGGACAAGTTCATGAAAGTGTAACCTAAGATTATCAGCACAATGTTGTTTTATATAATATGTATCTTTGTATGTAATACCATCTACGTCCATATCTATAAAATTACCTAATCCCATTTGACGAAGCTCAGGAAAGTCAGGTTTAGGTATGGTATCGACAATTAAAAAGTATGAGTGCTGTAGGAACTCTAAAGAATAAAAACCTTTGAATTCGTCGGAAAACTTAGAGCATGAAACCCTCTGCTCTTGATAATCAAGGTTCGTTTGATCAATCCATTGTTCAATTTGATTCAACATGTAATGCTCCGAAAATATAACATCGCTGTAATGGGTTTGGGTGAGTTGGCGGCCTTTTTGCGGCTTTTTGCAAAAAGGGGGGGCAGCTTACCCAAATCCCAATTAACAGCCTTGTGTACGCCCAGCATGGGCATGAACTAACGGGGTGAAAGTCCCCTGTAGGAAGATCACCGTCGAAAACCATGTTGTGATTAGACGATAACTACTAGCGAATGGCAAGGGCTGGTCTGGGGCGAGTTGGCACAAGACGACGAGGCCATGTGATCTAACGGCCACCGTAAATGATGCAGTTGTGTGTGGACAGTTTATGTTCTTATCTGGGGAGATCTTCCTGATGGTTATTATGGGAGGATACTAACTAAGGTGGCGTTCAATAATAAAGCGTTTGTCCAGGACGGATCTGATTATAACCCAGCCTAATTAGCAAAATCATAAGTATCAATCAGGTCTTTATTCCGGCGTGTCTTGCGTACACCGAAGGTTGATTGCTGTTCGATACGGCCCCTGCCCTTTCTGGCTTGAATGATGTTCCTTAGCCCTATTGGGTGTTGTGGGTTCTGTTTGTTCCATTTGAGTATATTGGCCCTGGCCTCTGCTATTTCTGCCTTGTCTTGATTGTCATAGGCTTGTACTGCCATATCGAGTAGATGGCCACGGCGCTTGCCCCTGCGTGTGTCGAGGTTGCGTATGGTGTTGGTCTGGTCGTATTTGTCGCCAAGGGCTGATGATGAAAAGCCGATTAACTTACCGAATATTTCACCAGGGTTCATATCTTTTAGTTCTAGCCCGTTGAATGTTTTGGCGTCTTCCGCCATGTACCTGGCGGCTTGCATTGGGTTTTTGAAGAACTTGGGTGTCATTTGTTCTATGCCGCGTTCTACGTTGCCGTCTGCCATGGTCTCGAATCCCCGCATGAAACCAATGAATATCGACGCTTGCGGCCCTAGTATTCCTTTGATTATATCCATTTGCTGGTTAGCACCTGTCAGTTCTCTGTCACTGGTGCGAATCCATAGGTCCGACATCGTGAGTCGACCGTGAATAGAAAATGGCGTCAAGGCGTCAAGGAACCCCTTTGCGACTATCTGCCCGCCTGTTTTACCGAGATTATCGGATAGAAATTGGCGGTATTCTGCCTTTAGGTCTCTCGGGTCGTCGTCGTCCCAGTCTGACAGTGCTTGTACCATCGATGTGATGACGATTGCCATCGGTAGGCCGAGTGATCCGGCGACCGCGAATTGTAGAGACCGCATGCCGATTAATGTGCGCTTGGCTTCGGCTTTCTCTTCTGGTGATGCGCCGGCAAAGGCTTTTTTGAATTGGTTGACGTACAGATAGGTGATGTTCTGGCTGTACTGCTTGAACTGGGTTGCTACCCGCATTATGTTTCCGCGCATAAACCGAGCCCGGTTATAACCACCATAGTTAAAGTGACTGTCCCAGGTTAGTTGTTCTGCAGTTATCGTCGCCTCGGCATGGCTCTGCCCTGCTTTAATGGCGGTGCGGTAGGTGGCGTAGTCACTAAGTCAGCATTTAAAACAGCATGGCAGAGGCTAATGAAAAAGTCGGTTAATGCTGACGTAGAACATTTTACGTTTCACGACTTGAAAGCCAAATCGATATCAGACTTCGAAAAAGAAGGTGGTGAGCAGTTAGCAGGCGGCCACAAGTCGCCTGCAATGACTGCAATATATGATCGTAAGCGAAAGAAAATTGATGCTACGGATTAACCGCATAATAACGAGCCTTTTTATGAACATTTTGTGAATAGTGTGAAAAACGGAAATAGTGATTTTAAACGTGGTGGATAACTTATTGATTTATGTTGTAAAAATTGGTCGGGACGGCAGGATTTGAACCTGCGACCACCTGCCCCCCAGGCAGGTGCGCTACCAAGCTGCGCTACGCCCCGAATATTTTTAAACTATGATTTAGACTTAAAATATTTGAACTTAAAACTTAACGCTTGAGGAGCGTTAATAGCTCTTCTAATTCAACCAGTGTTTGTCGAATTATTTGCTGGCTCTGACTGTTATCACCCTTAGCGCCTTCGCCTTCGCCTTCGAGTCGTTGTCTTGCACCACCGATAGTGAAACCTTCTTCATACAAAAGACTTCGTATTTGCCTGATCAATAATACATCATGGCGTTGATAATATCGTCTATTACCGCGTCTTTTTACCGGCTTTAATTGTGGAAACTCTTGCTCCCAATAACGAAGAACATGGGGTTTTACATCGCAAAGCTCAGCAACTTCACCGATAGTAAAGTAACGTTTACCAGGAATGACCGGTAATTCGTTATTATTGCTCGCTTCCAGCATATGCCTCTACTCTAATTTTTAACTTTTGACCGGGTCGAAAGGTCACTACTCTTCGTGCTGATATAGGAATTTCTTCGCCTGTTTTGGGGTTACGCCCAGGCCTTTCGGCTTTGGTTCGAGTGAGAAAATTCCCAAACCCCGATAGCTTCACCTGATTACCTGTCTCTAAGGCAACTTTAACTTCTTCGAAAAATTGTTCGACAATTTCCTTAGCTTCTCTTTTATTGAGACCAAGTTCTTCAAATAGCATTTCGGCCATATCAGCCTTGGTCAATGACATTATGTTTCCCTTAAAACGGCGTTATATTGACTTCTCAATTGATTGAGAACTTTATCAATCAATTTATCTACGTCTTCGTCGACTAGAGTGTGTGAAAAATCCTGTAAAATCAAGCCTAAAGCAACACTTTTTAAATTGCTTTTCACTTCTTTGCCAGTATAGACATCAAATACGAAAACGTCGTGCAAAATTTCACTTTTTACCGATCGAATGCAATCAATTAACGATTGGGCACTTATTTCAGTATCGACAGCCAGAGATATATCACGTCGAATAGAGGGATATTTTGACAGTTCAGTAAAGTTTGGCAGGTTTGCCGTTAGTATAGAGGCTAACTCTAACTCAAAAACATAGACTGGCTGACTCAAATGCAGTTTTGATAATATGGTCGGATGCAGGCTGCCAACAAAACCGACTAACGCTTCACCCAAATAAATATCAGCGCCCTGTCCAGGATGCAGTATTGGATTACTGGTTTTACACAATCTAAATTCAGACCCTCTAGCCAGGCTCATAACTGACTCGAGATAGCCTTTAATATCATAAAAATCTAATGATTTTGGTTGCGTATGTATTCCCTCATCATCCCTAGCGCCTGTCACAACAGCCGCTAAGTGTTGGTGCTGCTGTAGACCCTGCGCCTCGGGTCTAAAACATAAGCCAGTTTCGAATAGCCTTACCTTAGATTGCTGCCGATTCACATTGTACTGCAGTGCCTGCAATAGTCCCGGTAAGAGTCGAGTACGCATAGTCGACATATCTGCGGAGATAGGATTTGCTAACTTTAAAGTCGCTTGTCCAGGGTCGAGAATGGCCTGTAGTTCGGATGACACAAATGAATAAGTAATCGCTTGATAAAAGCTCTGCTCAACCAGCACGTCGTGAACCTTGTTAAGCGCAACCTGAGTTTCAGAAAAACCTGCCATTTGTACATGAGCGAGTTCTTTCGTGCCTTCAATATTATTGTATCCGACCATTCGACCAATTTCTTCAATCAAGTCAGCTTCGATGTTGATATCGAAGCGATAACTTGGCGCCGTTACCCACCAGCCATTGGCATGATCCGTTACCTGCATGTTGAGACTTTTCAACATCACAGAGACTTCAGCTTTAGACACATCGATACCCAATAAGCGCTTAATACGGGCATAGCGCAGCTCAATTTCAGGCATTTGTGGAATATATTGTTCGGCACTAGCCTCTATAACAGGCCCTGCTTCACCGCCTACAATTTCAAGCAATAATGCAGTGGCGCGATGTATCGCGTTAACTTGTAACCGTGAATCAACACCCCGCTCAAATCTATGCGAAGAGTCTGTATGCATACCATAGCTGCGCGCTTTTCCTGCCAGCAAAATAGGCGCAAAGAAAGCCGCCTCGAGGAAAATATTTTTGGTTGCGCGCTGCACCGATGAATCCAAACCACCCATAATGCCAGCCAGTGCTAGAGGTTTATTGTGATCAGCTATGATTAAGGTATCTGCACGACATTCGACAGTGCTTTGATCTAGCAGTGTGAAGCTTTCCCCTGCTTTGGCCATTCGAACCATAATGCCGCCTTCTAGCTTATCGAAGTCGAAGCCATGCATCGGCTGGCCGATTTCCATCATGACGTAATTAGTCACATCAACAACAGGGCTAATTGGGCGCAAGCCACAACGCCTGAGCTTTTCTTGCATCCAGGTGGGCGTTGTCGCCGAAGAATCTATGCCTTTGATAATTCGTCCAGCATAGTGAGGACAGGTCTCAGATGCTGATAGCTCGACTGGAAACACATCATCAACGGTTGCGTTTACGTCGTGGCAGTCGACTTCGGTTAGATCTACTCGATTGACCGCTGCTACTTCACGAGCCACGCCGGCAACACACAAGCAATCGCCACGGTTAGGCGTTAGATCTACTTCAATAATATTATCATTGAGCTGGAGATATTCGTAAATACTGGTGCCGACTGGCGCGTTTGAAGGTAATTCAAGAATACCATTCGAAGTTTCGGATAATTCTAATTCTGAACTCGAGCACAGCATGCCAAACGAAGTGACTCCGCGTAACTTCGCTTTCTTTATCTTCATACCCGGCAGAACCGCACCCACTTGTGCGAAGGCTACTTTTAATCCCTTACGAGCATTTTGTGCACCACAAACAACAGCGATGGTGTCGCTACCATTACTGACTTGACAGACTCTGAGTTTATCGGCGTCGGGATGCGGCTCTATCGACAGAATTTCGCCAATCACTACTTTATCTAATAATGGACCGGCAGCTTCAATCCCTTCAACTTCCAGGCCTGCCATCGTCAACTGATCGACTAGTATCTCGGTTGTTATGTCTGGATTAGCCCACTCGCGTAACCAGCTTTCACTTATTTTCATTATCCGGGCTCTCGGCTATGCGAATTGTTGCAAAAAGCGCAAATCATTCTCAAAAAATAATCGGAGGTCATTCACGCCATAACGCAGCATCGCGAGTCTTTCGACGCCCATACCAAAAGCGTAAGCGGTGTAAGTTTCATCATCGAGGCCAGCATGTTTAAACACCTCAGGGTGAACCATGCCGCAACCCAATACTTCCAACCAACCGGTGTTCCCACAAACCCGACAGCCTTCACCTGCGCACATGACGCAGCTGATATCGACTTCCATTGACGGCTCTGTAAACGGGAAATACGATGGCCTAAAGCGAGTTTTTAAATCATCTTGCTCAAAGAACAGTTTCAGAAATTCTTCTAATGTGCCTTTTAAATCTGAAAAGGATACGTTCTCATCCACTAACAACCCTTCTACCTGATGGAACATCGGAGTATGGGTTAAATCAGAATCACAACGGTAAACTCGACCTGGTGCAATTATTCTGACGGGTGGCTTTTGCTTTTCTAGCACTCGAATTTGCACAGGCGACGTATGCGTGCGTAACAAACGATTATCGTCGAAGTAAAACGTATCGTGCATCGCCCTGGCTGGGTGATGAGCAGGAATATTGAGTGCTTCAAAATTATGGAAGTCATCTTCGACTTCGGGGCCTTGCGCAACGTCGAAACCCAACTTGCCGAACATTTTCTGAATGCGGTTCATGGTTAGCGTAACAGGGTGAATACCACCGGCCTTGTTACGGCGACCAGGTAAGGTGATATCGACAGTATCGTTTCGTAGCTTTTCGGCAATTAAAGCATCGCTTATGGCTTTTTTTCGTTGCTCCAGTAAGGTCTGGATACGAACTTTAATCTGATTAATTGCCTGACCTGCAGCCGGTCGCTCTTGTGCTGACACCTGGCTAAGGCTTTTCAATTTGTTGGTGATTTCGCCTTTCTTACCTAGGTAGGTAACGCGAATCGCATCGAGTGAAGCCAGATCATCAGATTGGCTAATCGACTGCGTGGCTTGTTCGAGTAGGCACTCTAGTTCTTGGGTCACGTTGTTATCTACTTTGGTTTATTGGTTATTCGTTTATTAGCTATTCGTTTATTGGTAACAAGTGTCCTGGTAATAATTGGCCTGGGTTGGCCAGCTGATATTGGAGAAGCAAGAGTGCCAAAAGCTGACACCCTTGCTATTACTTCAAACGCTTATCTTTAAGCAGGTGCAGACTCTAGACCTGTTTTTGCTTTTTCAACCAGAACAGAAAAGGCTGGCTTATCAAATATTGCGATATCAGATAAAACCTTCCTATCGATTGCAATCGAAGCCTTTTTCAGGCCATTCATGAATACGCTGTAAGACAATCCATTGACTCGTGCACCGGCGTTAATACGCGCAATCCATAAGGCACGGAACTGGCGTTTACGCTGACGACGATCGCGATAAGCATATTGACCTGCTTTAGTAACCGCTTGTTTGGCAACACGAAATACTTTACTTCGGGCGCCACGATAACCTTTGGCTTTGTCTAATATCTTCTTGTGGCGTGCATGGGCGACAACACCTCTTTTTACTCTTGGCATTGCTTATCTCCCTAAGCGTACGGTAACAGGCGGTTGATCATACGCTGATCATTGGCATGGATTTCAAGCTTCTCGCCAAGCTGACGCTTACGCTTGCTGCTTTTCTTGGTAAGAATGTGACGCAAGTGTGATTGGCCACGCTTGAAATTGCCTGCTGCGTTTTTCTTAAAACGTTTAGCAGCGCCACTGTTTGACTTCATTTTTGGCATTGTGTAACTCCAGTTTAATTATCCTAATTCAATTTTCATTGGGATAATTCGGTTCAAATACCCTGGACGCCGGAGACGCGTCTTTAGGTTGAGTGCTAGATAACTCTAGCGTTTTCTGGGCACCAGTAACATGGTCATCTGGCGTCCTTCCGACTGTGGAAACTGATCCACTGCCGCAAATTCTTTCATGTCTTCCTCTACTCGTTTGAGTAGTTGTGTTCCAATTTCCATGTGCGCCATTTCGCGACCACGGAATCGAACGGTGACTTTACAACGATCACCAATTTCGATGAATTGTATTAACTTCTTTAGCTTGACCTGATAGTCACCGTCTTCGGTGCCAGGTCGGTACTTAATTTCTTTAATCTGTACCTGACGTTGCTTCTTACGCTGGTCATGCATTTTTTTCTTTTGCTGAAACCTGAATTTTCCGTAATCCATTAATCGACAAACAGGTGGTTTGGCGTCTGGTACTAACTCGACAAGATCCAATTTAGCTGTCTCCGCTTCTTTTAAAGCTGCCTCTAAAGACACGATGCCTAGTTGCTCGCCATCTTCGGCGACCAACCTAACTTGTGGTGCCGTTATGTCATCATTAAGACGGCTCTGTTTGTTATCTGCGATTGGGAAAATCTCCTAATTAAGTTAAAGCAAAAGTCAACCTGACTTAGTGTCTATTATATATGGATAGACAACTATTAATAGAGAACTAATAGCCGGATTGATTATTTACCAGATCGATAAATTGCTCGACTGGCATTGCGCCGAGGTCTTCACCACCCTGACTTCTTACCGCTATTTTACCCTCTTCCATCTCTCGATCACCAATCACGAGCATGTACGGAATGCGCTGTAGCGTGTGCTCGCGAATTTTAAAGCCGATCTTTTCGTTTCTCAAGTCTGAAATGACTCTTATTTGCTGTTTCTTAAGCATTTTTTCAATATTTTTAGCATAGTCGGCCTGTTTGTCCGTAATATTGATCACAACAGCCTGAACTGGCGATAACCAGAGCGGAAATTTGCCTTCAAACTCTTCAGTTAAAATCCCAATAAAACGTTCGATCGACCCCAGAATGGCGCGATGTAACATGACGGGAATCTGTTTTGATCCATCTTCTGCGATATATTTAGCGTCAAGGCGACCAGGCATTGAAAAATCAACCTGTATCGTACCGCACTGCCACACTCGGCCCAAACAATCCTTTAACGAGAAATCAATCTTCGGGCCATAAAATGCACCGTCGCCGGGTTGTAATTTCCATTCCAGACCTTTGTTTTCTAACGATTGTTGCAACGCATTCTCTGCCTTATCCCATAGTTCATCTTCACCAACTCGCTGATCGGGTCTGGTAGATAGTGCTACAATGACATCTTCAAACCCAAAGTCCTTATAGACTTTAAATACCAGATCAATAAATGAAGAGACTTCAGCCTGAATTTGATCCTCAGTGCAAAAAATATGGGCATCATCCTGAACAAAATTACGAACCCGCATTAAACCGTGCAAGGTACCTGACGGCTCATTACGATGGCAGGAACCAAATTCAGCTAGGCGTAATGGTAGATCTCGGTAACTTTTTAACCCCTGATTATAAACTTGTACATGACAGGGACAGTTCATTGGTTTTACTGCGTAATCACGACTTTCAGAGCTAGTGGTGAACATCATGTCCTGATATTTATCCCAATGGCCTGACTTTTCCCAGAGGCTACGGTCAACGATTTGCGGCGTGTGAATTTCTTGATAGTTATGTTCCTTAAGCTGCGCCCGAATATAACTTTGAATATTCAAATAGAGCTGCCAGCCACGATCATGCCAAAATATCATTCCTGGCGCTTCTTCCTGAGTATGGAACATGTTCAGCGCCCTGCCAAGTTTTCTGTGATCACGCTTTTCGGCTTCAGCAATGCGGTCTAAATATTGCTTTAAATCTTTTTTGTTTGCCCAGGCGGTGCCATAAACTCTTTGTAGCATCACATTATTGGAATCACCCCGCCAATAAGCACCTGCGAGTTTCATGAGTTTAAAACCATTCCCCAGTTTTCCAGTAGACGGCAAATGTGGTCCACGACAAACATCAAACCAGTCACCCTGACGATAAATCGAGACTTCCTCTCCTTCTGGAATGATGTCTTCTATGATTTCAACTTTATAAGTTTCACCCAGATCAGTGAATGACTGCTTCGCTTCTTCGCGACTAAGCACTTCTCTAACTATCGGTAAGTCGCGTTTTACAATCTCATGCATACGCTCTTCTATCTTAATCAGATCGTCCGGTGTGAATGCTTCCTCTCGGTAAAAGTCGTAATAGAACCCGTCCTCTATCGAGGGCCCTATCGTTACCTGAGTACTAGGATAAAGCTCCTGTGTAGCCTGCGCCATAACATGTGCTGCATCGTGACGGAGTAATTCTAGCGCCTCCTCATCACGACCCGTAATAATAGACAGTGTTGAATCTTGTTCGATTAAAAAAGAAGCGTCGACCAGATTACCATTCACCTTACCGGCGAATGTCGCTTTAGCTAAGCCTGGGCCAATATCAAAAGCAACCTCTAAGACAGAGACTGCTTGATCAAAATTTCGTTGTGAACCATCAGGTAGGGTAATTGTAAGCATGTTATTTCCTGTTCAGTGGTGGCCCATACAAAAGGTCACATGATTTAATTGAGTTAAATAGAGCAAATGTTACGAGTGGATTAGTTCGGGCTTTCGAGTCCACTTGCAGACGATCAAATTGGTTGCTGACAAATGGGTCGAACCTGGCTCTCATCCATCACAACAACCAGAAAACTGGTAGTCGCGAGTGGATTCGAACCACCGACCCCTACCATGTCAAGGTAGTGCTCTAACCAACTGAGCTACGCGACTATAAATTCAGGATGGGCATTTTACATTAGTAACCTAACTAATCAACCTTACTGACGCCTTTATGGGGGGATATATAGCCTGCTTTCTTTTCGCTTAGCGAATGACTTTTAATGCATCGTTCATCGTTGTCGACTGGCTCGTTTTTTGATTACCTTCAAGATCGAAATTTTCTGCCTTTAGCCAGTTTTCGAATACTGTTTTTATTACAGGCCATTCACTATCGAGTATCGAATATCAGGCCGTGTCACGGTTGCGGTTTTTTATACAGGGTTGCCTGTCGAAATATGCCTTAGAACAGAAAACCCAGGCGCTGGGCCGCTCGACAGGAAGGCTGGTTTAGCGAGTCACATTTCCATTCATATCGCCGATAACCCAGTTCGTCGAAAATTCTGGACATCATCAGATACATGGCTTCAGTCGATAGGGCCGATCCTTGCATCAAAGGAGAAAAGTGAATATGCCCTACTTCAATGACGCCAACATTGGGGGTGATGCGTAGATAGGTGGCGACGCCAATCGCTTTGCCGCTAACCAGGTCGATGACGATAAAAAAATAAGGGTCGTCACTGCTACAACTAGTCTCCAGCCAGGGTTTAAAGTCTTCAAACTGCTCAAATGGCCCATAGGGTAGATATGTCCAGTTATGATGATTGGCGTCGAGCTAAAATGCCTCAAACAAATCTCGTGAATGACCGGCTATATCGATAGATTCTATTCGACACAAACGACCCGCCACAACAGAACCCTGGGGATGCACAGAGGGCTGCCACGATTCAACAGGGAAACCCGATTGGCTGTCCTAAACTATTGCTGTGCTTTTTCATAATTGATGTCATCTGTAATGCCCTTTCTTTGTTTTGTGAAGATTTATTAGTGAAGTTTCTTTTATCACGCGCAACTATTTTAACCGTCTACCCCCTACCTTATTCAGTACAGGTATATATAATGCCCCGCAATATTTTACCTCTTTTAAAACCAACAACAGGATTATTAATATGAATTTTAAACGCATCGGCCTCACCACAATAGGTCTTTTTTTCTCTATGACAGTCATTGGAGCAACCACTATTAACACAGACAAAGACAAATTAAGTTACGGCCTGGGAATGATGCTTAGCGAGCAGGTATTGAAGCAATACGGTGAGGTTGATTATCAAATTTTGCTAGAAGGCATGAAAGCACAAGCCGAAGGCACAGAAACACTGATGACACTAGAAGAAGCTGGCGCGGCTTTAAACGAGTCACAGCAAAAAATGAATGAAGCAAAATTTGGCGACATCAAAGCAAGCGGCGCGGCTTACCTGGCTGAGAACGGCAAAAAAGATGGCGTCACCACGACTGATTCCGGCTTACAGTACAGCGTCATGACAGAAGGCGATGGCGCAAAACCTGACGCAACCGATACGGTAACCGTTCACTATCGCGGCACATTGCTCGATGGCACCGAGTTCGATAGCTCTTACTCACGCAACCAACCGACTTCATTTGGCCTTAATCAAGTGATTCCGGGCTGGACCGAAGGCGTTCAATTGATGAACATTGGCAGCAAATATCAATTTGTCGTACCTTATGAGCTAGCCTATGGCGAGCGTGGGGCAGGACAATCGATTGGGCCATACGAAACATTAATTTTTGAGGTCGAATTACTCGAAATCAAATAATCTTAGCTACGAGCCTGTCGGACTTAGGATTAATCTACTGCAGAAAAGCCATTTTGGCCAAATTTTCTGATCCAATTCGTTGAATAGAACAACTATTCGCCTCATTTGATTTAAAAGTCTGACTCAAAATGACTTCCCCTCGCTACGATTACCTAAGCCCGACAGACGCCTAGAAACAGGTCATTCAAAATAACCTATTGGTTTCGACTCGTAGAAGCCAATAGGTTTTCACCTCTCCAAAGATAATTAGGCATGGCAAATACCACGCTCTTCGTTCGCCTATCACCTTTAATTTTTGTGCTGATCTGGAGCACAGGCTTTATCGCCGCAAAATACAGCATGCAAAATGCCGATCCTTTTGTGTTTTTATGCCTAAGAATGGCGCTCACGACCCTGGCTCTGATTCCGATTATTTATCTATTCGGCGCTACCCTGCCCCGAAAAATTTGGCCATACCGACACGACATGGTGACCGGTGTGTTACTCCACTGTTGTTATCTTGGCTTCGTATTCTGGCCCATTAAACAAGGCATGCCCTCGGGCATTGTTGCCATCATTATTGGCATTCAACCGATACTGACGATGGTTTTGGCGAGTATTTTTATTGGTGAATCACTCACCGTAAAAAAGTTAATCGGCTTAACCGTCGGGTTCGTTGGAGTTGCCATTGTTATCCTCGGAAAATTTGGTCTTGGTTTAATTGACGACGATGGGCTCGGATTGATAACCATCGGCATGTGCCTGCTCAGTTTACTCTCGGCATCTGGCAGCATTATCTATCAAAAGAAGTTCTGTGATCAATCGCATCTATTAACCGGCGTCCTAATGCAATATGTGGCAGCCACCCTGGCAACGGCAATATTTGCGATTATATTAGGGGAAAGCTGGCAAGTAGCCTGGTCAACTGGTTTAGCTATGGCCCTAACGTGGCAGGTGTTTGGCCTTTCTATCGGTGGCGTCGTCCTGCTCATGTCGATCATTAAGCTAGGCGAAGCCAGTCGTATTTCCACTATGTTTTATCTCGTCCCGCCTTTAGTCGTTGTCGAAGCACACTACTTATTTAGCGAAACGCTGAATTTTATCTCAATAGCCGGTATGGCACTTTGTGTGATGGGTGTTTATTTTGTTAATCGACCAGCCGCGAAGTTATCTGATTAAGCCTTCCGTTTGATCCCTGTTAGATCGATTTTCATAGCTCTTCGCGAAAATTAGTGGATAGCAAATACCCATAATACTGAAATCTGGACTGACATCCTTGCCGGCTTCAGTATTGTTGCGCAGGCTAGAAAGAGTCCTAAACGAAAACATTAAGACGTTCGCTACGCTCTCTCTGGGATGCTCCGCTCGTACCTTGCTGCGAACCTCTTATGTTGGCGTATGAACTAAACGGAACATTCTGAAATTCTGTAAGAATTGGGTATAATCACGATATGGACATTCAATCTTTAAGTACTTCTGAGCGTATCCTGCTAGCTGAACAGCTTTGGGATAGCGTCTACGAAAAATGTGATGACATTGAACTCACTCCAGACCAGATTGCGCTGCTTGATAGTCGTTTGGCAGCCTATGAAATGGATGGTAATCTAGGAAACTCTTGGGAAATCGTTAGAGCCAGAATTCAAGCTACCTGATAGTGACTTATACGCTATCCATTCGGAAGGAAGCCGAAGCGGATATCGCTGAAGCATACCGATATTACGAAGAGTGCCATACTGGTCTCGGTGCTGATTTGATGCTGTGTATTGATGAATCTATTACTAAGATTAGGCGCAATCCGAAACAGTTTAGAACAATTCGAAATAAAATAAGGCGAACTTTTGTAAGAAGGTTTCCTCATGGAATCTATTACCTACTAAATGCTAAAGAAATTGTGGCGTTGGCTGTTGCTCATGCTCGTCGTAATCCAATACATTGGCAATCGCGCTCATAACCAGCGCCTCAAATCGACCTCGCTACCGCTCGGCGATTTAGACGAGCGTTAACGCCCGCTTCTGCTGAGTGCGCCACCCACCATTTAAATTAATGTACGTGAACGGCAGCTATATCTACACAGTTTCCATTTGACTAGGGGTTTGCAAACATATCGCTTAGTGCCGTCCTTGGATGCTACAGAACGAATTATGAATGTCTGCTATATGCTGCAAAGACGAGGTTTGAATTGAGAACTTTAGGAGTGACTAGCGCCTACACGAGATTCTTAAATCAAATTAATAGTGGCGGTGTTATTCGTAAGCTATTGATTTATATGGTGCCCGGAGCCGGAGTCGAACCGGCACAGTGTTTCCACCGAGGGATTTTAAGTCCCTTGCGTCTACCAATTTCGCCACCCGGGCATTATAAAAGGGTGGGCTGGTTAAAACTAACCTATTACTATCTT
>JBDNJA010000125.1:0-3112 GCA_041688005.1 Gammaproteobacteria bacterium | reverse complement strand
TTGATTTGAATGGGAATGTGAGTATGAATGTAATAACAGATAACTCTTCACTGACTAGGCGGTTGATTAGGCAGAATAAGCGTATCGAGGTCGATCGAGTGTAAGACGGTACGATGCTCGAAATAGACCCAAAATGAACCATAACCCCATTCTGTGATGGGTGGTTCGCCAATCGGTCCGAAACGTTGGTTGGGTTCACCAAATTTACCCAACACTGCTTCTATACTAATACCGCGTTTGGGCATAACCTGATGGCTGCCTTCGCTATGACCTGGGATTACGAGTTCGGTCGCATTGATTGAGGGCACAATTAACAAGCTGGCAAGGGTAAATAGTGTAAGTCCAGTTCGCATTGTTTGTCTCCTTAGTTTGTCCGCGGCTTTTCATCTTAGCCTGGAGGCTGTCGGGCTTAGGACTAATCTACTGCGGAAAAGTCATTTTGGCCAGATTTTCCGATCCAATTCGCTGAATAGAACAACTATTCGCTTCATTCGATCAAAAAATGGGATCAAAATGACTTCCCCTCGCTACGATTATCTAAGTCCACAGGCTCCTCTAGTGCCTATGCATCGCCGTTTAGTAATTTGAGATGACTATAGCATGCCTCAGTGGAGAGATAATAGAGACTGAGACAAAACTCTACCCATGTTAATGAATATTCTAGTTTTTTAGCGACTAGTGGAGACTGATAGGATTTCATGGTTTAATCCGCGCCATGAATTTACCCCTAGAGCTATTTATTGGTCTTCGTTATACGCGAGCCAAACGCCGAAACCATTTTATTTCCTTCATTTCATTGATCTCAATGCTAGGTATTGCTTTGGGCGTGATGGCGTTAATTGTCGTGTTGTCGGTGATGAACGGTTTTGAAAAGGAATTAAGAGGCCGAATCCTTGGCATGGTGTCTCATGTGACTGTTTCTAGTCTTGATGAAAGTCTGAAAGACTGGCGGACCTTAAGCGATGACATTCGTAATAATGACGCAGTTATTGGCAGTGCGCCTTATGTTGAAGCCGAAGCGATGTTATCTAATTTGTCATCGGTGAGTGGCGCTATTATTCGGGGCATCGATCCAAAATTCGAACCTCAGGTATCAGAAATTCACGAGCACATGACTTTCGGAAAACTCAGTGATTTGGTAGCAGGCGAATATGGCATTGTACTTGGCACGGGCCTTGCTAATTCGCTTAACGTCGTACCAGGCGATCGTGTCACGATGATTACACCACAGGCCTCCGCCTCACCAGTCGGGCTATTACCACGATTACGTCGATTTAATGTCGTCGGGCTATTTGAAATCGGTGTATATGAATATGACCGCAGTAGCGCCATTATTCATACCGAAGACGCCAGCCGGTTATTTAGACTGAATGGTGGTGTCACTGGACTACGCTTAAAACTGCAAGATATGGATGCAGCACCTCAGGTACGTAATCAAATTAAAAGCCAGGTTGGCTTCGACTACTGGGTATCAGACTGGACTTTACGACATAGCAATTACTTTAAGGCAGTCAAAACAGAGAAGACGGTCATGTTTATCATTCTCTCCCTCATTGTTGCGGTTGCGGCGTTTAACATCGTATCTACCTTGGTCATGGTGGTGGCTGACAAGCAGGCGGATATTGCCATACTGCGAACCATTGGCATGTCACCAACATCCATCATGTGGGTATTTATGGTGCAAGGCACGATTATTGGTGTTGTTGGTACTGTATTGGGATTGGGTAGTGGTGTACTGATAGCCTCTTATATCGATGTCATTATTCCAGCTCTGGAGCAATTTTTTCAAACACAGTTTTTGCCAACGGGTGTTTATCCAATCACCGAATTACCATCAGACATGCAGCAATCGGACGTGATCAAAATTTCCGTTTTATCGTTTGTAATCTCAGTTTTAGCCACTTTATATCCGGCTTTGAGAGCGGCGAAAACAAAACCCGCCGAAGCATTAAGCTATGAATGATCAAAATATATCTGCCCAAAATAGAATGACAGCACCCTCTGTTATTTCTGCGACAAACCTGAAGAAGACATTCGTTCAGGGCAAGTTTTCAGTGCCGGTGCTTAAAGGTATCAGCTTCAATGTTAATGCGGGCGAAAGTCACGCCATCATCGGGTCATCCGGTGCCGGCAAGAGCACATTAATGCATTTGCTCGGTGGGCTCGATGCCGTAAGTGAAGGCGATGTTCAAGTCATGGGACAATCGATTGCGGGTTTATCTGAGAAAAAATTAGGCCAATTGCGAAACAGGCACCTTGGATTTATCTATCAGTTTCATCATCTATTACCTGAATTTAGCGCACTCGAAAACATTGCGATGCCATTACTCATCGGCGGTGTAAACAAACAACAGGCACTGGCCACTGCAAACGACTGGTTGAGCAAGGTTGGACTAGATCACCGAGGAGATCATAAACCCGGCGAACTATCGGGTGGTGAGCGCCAGCGTGTCGCATTGGCTCGAGCCTTAGTAGGTAAACCTGATTGCCTGCTAGCCGATGAACCAACGGGCAACCTCGACTCAAGCACCGCCAGACAAATGCTTGACTTAATGCTCGACTTAAATCAAGGGTTGAACACTGCTTTGGTCGTGGTTACTCATGATTTGAATATTGCAAACAAAATGCAAAACCAATGGCGCATGAATGATGGTTTGCTCATTCGCGTAGAGGCATAAAGTGACGCGAGTTATTTAATTAAAATTCTCCAAAATCTGCGAAAGAAAGAAGCAATAAGACAATATGACTGGAATTTGAAAAACTAGATAGATCGTATCAGATACCAGTCGAATGCTACCAGCCATCTCCATTTTTTGGTCTATCCACCTGGCCACTACAATACTACTGTGCCGCGTAATGAAATAGGCGGCAGTCATATATAACACTATCTTTACCCACTCACCTATCGCTGGCACCAGGCTCGGGCTGGACCCCGGTATTTCATACAATGCCGGGGTATACTGCCAACTGAAAAACCAAGGCGATTGATAAACAACTTTACAAGGGCAGGGTGAATATGGGGTGACTTAGAATCGGTAGAAATGACAATAGCAAACTACCAAAAAACAAAATATTAATCGCGGTGTTAATATGATTATACTGGAGCAAAACC
>JBDNJA010000124.1:0-34438 GCA_041688005.1 Gammaproteobacteria bacterium | reverse complement strand
CTGTGAATTTTCTGCGGAATATCGGCGGCGTACAAAAGCCGGAGATTGGCTCTGGTTCAATACTACTGCTGAAATTACCGAATTGAGTTCGTCGCAACAACCATTAAGGCTGATCGGTATTCATACTGACATTACCGAGCGCAAGCAAGCCGAAGAAAAGCTGAAGCATATGGCTCATTACGACTTGCTGACTAATTTGCCTAACCGTGTATTACTGGCAGACCGCTTACACCAAGCCATGGTGCAGTGTCAACGCCGTAATCAGTCATTAGCCGTAGCCTATCTGGACTTAGATGGCTTCAAAGTCGTCAATGACACCCACGGCCATGGTGTGGGGGATGCACTACTCGTTTCAGTGTCACAACGCATGAAAGCGGCTTTACGTGAAGGTGATACGCTGGCCCGTATTGGCGGTGATGAATTTATCGCTGTCATGGTTGATTTGAAAAAGATCGAGGATAGTAAGCCTGTATTAAAGCGGCTACTAAAAGCTGCTGCTGAGCCTGTTACTGAGGGTCGTGCCGTCATGCAAGTGTCAGTGAGTATTGGCGTCACCCTTTATCCACAAGACGATGTAGACGCCGACCAACTCGCGCGTCACGCCGACCAGGCCATGTATGTTGCTAAGCAAAAAGGCAAAAACTGTTATCACTGGTTTGATACCGCACAAGATAATGCGATCAAGATTCAGCAGGAAAGTATAAGCGATATTTGTTCAGCTTTGGAACGACGTGAGTTTGTGCTGCACTATCAACCCAAGGTGTATATGAGCACTGGGGAAGTGATAGGTGTAGAAGCTTTAATCCGCTGGCAGCATCCTGACCGTGGTTTAGTCCCACCTTTAGAGTTCTTACCACAGATCGAAGGTCAGATCATTAGTTTGGAACTGGGTGAATGGGTCATAGACACCGCATTGAGCCAAATAAGCCAATGGCGAAGCAGCGGAGTAATGCTCCCTATCAGTGTCAACATTAGCGCCTATCAATTACAACAAGGTAACTTCGCCACTCGCTTAGCCGCATTGTTGGCAGCCCATCCTGAAGTGAGCCCGCAAAGTTTAGAATTGGAAATACTGGAAACCAGTGCGTTAGATGACGTCAACCAAGTGGCTGACACCATGAATTCCTGCCTTGATCTGGGCGTACGCTTCGCCTTAGATGACTTTGGCACGGGGTATTCATCACTCACCCATCTCAGACGCTTACCAGCCTACTTGATTAAAATCGACCAGAGCTTCGTGCGTGACATGTTAGAAGATCCTGACGATTTAGCGATTATTGAAGGCGTCGTAGGATTAGCTAAGTCATTCCAGCGTGAAGTGATTGCTGAGGGTGTAGAAACTATCGCCCATGGCGTAGCGTTGTTGAAACTGGGTTGTGAGTTGGGGCAGGGTTACGGCATTGCTCGACCCATGCCTGCCGATGATATTCCAGAATGGGGATCTAGCTGGAAACCTGATAATTCTTGGCAGGCACAAGGTCTCATTAAGGCTAAATCAACTGGACTCTGAGCGCCTGACTGGCTGTGCCCTTGTAGCAGTCGGGTATGACGGCTATGAGCACTCAACCTCCATTTAAACATGCCCGTGCGAACGATCGCTAAATCAACACTGCAAACGTTGGGATGCCAGCCAATAAACCCTTGAATAGGCGAAAAATCGGCCTTTGACAGTAAGCTTTTAATCATAGGTTTCGATCATCTACTCAGTGCAGAGTAATAGGTCTGCAACCGTTCAAAGTCCTTAACAAAATCAATAACCAAAGTAATCCGGTTATATTTAATGCCGGTGCTTTCAGATAGCTGTTTAGTCGTTAGATCACCGTGGTCGATGTAATAATTAGCATCAGCTTTCCGATCGATGACTTATTGATTAGCGAGACGGCGAAGTTCTGTCCGCTTCTCTTTGGTTATTCTCTTCTATTAAAAATATAGACTTAGTAATCTTTATTGGATACCGCTGGAAGAGTAATTTGTGCCCAGAAGAGGACTTGAACCTCCACGACCTTACGGCCACTAGCACCTGAAGCTAGCGCGTCTACCAATTCCGCCATCTGGGCATGGCGCGGAAATATACACCTCTAAAACTACATGTCAATCTAGTTCTAATCGACTCTGCCATAAGCAATAGTTATCAGTATTATCAGCGCTGTCGAGATGACCAGCATTCCATAATGAAGATTTACTAAATCATTGCAAGTCATTGCAAATATTAGCCCAGTGCTATCCAATGTTAGCTCACCGTTAACAAAGCGAACTGCCATGACTGATAGCAATTTTCTACGTTGTGTACTGCGAGAATACAAAACTGTAGCAATGGTTGGTTTATCTTCGGACTGGTCTCGCCCCAGTAATTTTGTCGCTAAATATTTGTTAGACCGTGGCTTTACTGTAATCCCTGTTAACCCGAAGAATGAAAAAATACTAGGACAGAAATGTTACCCCGACCTGGAGTCGATTCCAGTACCTATCGATATTGTCGATTTATTTCAACGCTCTGACCGAGTTGAACCCTTTGTCGATTCGGCGATTCAGATCGGTGCAAAACTAGTATGGATGCAATTGGGTGTGGTAAATGAAAAAGCCGCACAAAAAGCCCATGATGCAGGTCTTGAGGTGGTCATGAATCGCTGCCCAAAAATCGAATATGCACGCCTTTTTGGCGGACTCAATACTGTTGGCGTTAACACCGGCATTATTTCCTCTAGACGGGCACAGTTCGTCAATCGATAGTTCGTAAATTGATAATTCGTAAATTGATAATTCGTAAATAGCTAATTTTGTGAACCAAAAAACAACCGAGAACAGCCCAATGACAGACCGAGATTATGGTATCGAAACCCTGTGCCTGCATGCCGGGCAAATTCCCGATGCTACGACGGGCGCGAGAGCCGTCCCTATCTATCAAACAGCCTCTTATGTGTTCGATGATGCGGATCATGCTGCCAGTTTATTTAACTTGCAAACATTCGGTCATACTTACACCCGATTAACCAATCCGACCAATGCGGTTTTTGAAGAACGCATGGCAGCGCTTGAAAATGGCCGTGCAGCTTTGGCCGTTAGCTCCGGCATGGCAGCTCAAACCGTTGCACTGCTTACCTTAATGGAACAGGGTGATGAGTTGGTGTCTGCGAAGACTTTATATGGCGGTACCTTTTCACAGTTCGACGTGACGTTTCGCAAGTTTGGCATTAATACTACTTTTGTCGATTCAGATGATCCAGAAAATTTTCGTAAAGCAATCACCTCCAAAACTAAGGCTCTGTATGCCGAAATTATTGGCAACCCACTCAATAATGTACTCGATATAGAGGCTGTTGGCGCCATCGCACGAGAGGCAGGCATTCCGCTTGTTATCGACAATACTTTCGCGACGCCCTACCTCTGTCGGCCTATCGATCATGGGGCTGATATCGTTGTCCATTCTGCAACCAAGTATATCGGTGGTCACGGCACTTCGATGGGTGGCGTCATTATTGAGTCGGGTAAATTTGACTGGGGTAATGGCAATTTCCCCAACATGGTTGAACCATCTGCGGGTTATCATGGTATTCGATTTTATGAAACGTTTGGCGATTTTGCCTTCACCATGAAGGCCCGTTGCGAAACCTTACGCACACTCGGCCCGGCAATGAGCCCTTTCAATGCATTCATGTTGCTGCAAGGTTTAGAGACTTTACCGATACGTATGGATCGACACTGCGAGAATGGATTAGGGGTTGCGAAATTTCTGCAACAACATTCTTGTGTATCCTGGGTAAACTATGCGGGCCTTGACGATAATGCTTATTATCCATTGGTACAAAAATACTTACCCAAAGGGGCGAGCTCCATCCTCAGTTTTGGTATTAAAGGCGGGCAACAGGCAGGCAAAATATTGATTGAGAGTGTCGAGCTCTTGAGCCATCTTGCCAATGTAGGCGACGCCAAGTCTCTGGTGATCCATCCGGCGTCAACCACCCATCGACAAATGTCAGAACAACAGCAATTAACCGCTGGCATCACAGCCGATATGATTCGACTGTCGGTTGGGCTGGAAACACTCGACGATATTCTGTGGGATCTCGATCAGGCATTACTTAAAGCACAGCAAAAATAGGCCGAAGCAGGAATGAGTATCCGGTCAATGCCATTTGACCGGATACTGAATTGATTTTTTCTATATTCCTAGTAGCAATCTGGTTGGGTCTTCCAGTGTGTTTTTGATCGCTACCAGAAACTGCACCGCCTCTTTACCATCAATAATTCGATGATCGTAGGTCAATGCCAGGTACATCATTGGCCTTGCTACAATCTCTCCATCGATAACAACAGGGCGTTGCTGAATAGTGTGCATTCCGAGAATAGCGCTTTGCGGTGGGTTGAGTATGGGTGTTGATAGCATCGATCCAAATATGCCGCCATTAGTGATGGTGAAAGTGCCACCTGTTAACTCATCGATACCGAGTTTACCGGTTTGAGCCCGCTCGCCCATAGAACGAATGTTCTTTTCAACATCCGCATAACTCAGTTGATCTGCATCTCGCAAAACTGGCACGACCAGACCACGGCTTGAACTAACCGCAATACCAACATCGAAATAATCGTGATAAACAATATCATCACCATCAATTGAGGCATTCACGGCGGGAAACCTTTTCAAAGCTTCGACTGAAGCCTTCGTGAAAAACGACATCATGCCTAGTTTGACGCCGTGCGTTTTCTCGAAAGTATCTTTGTACTTGGTACGAGCATCCATCATCGGCTGCAAATTGACTTCGTTAAAAGTGGTCAGTAATGCAGCGGTATTTTGAGCTTGTTTTAACCGCTCAGCGACCTTGAGGCGTAAACGACTCATTGGCACTCGACGATCATTTCGACCCGATGAAGATTCAGTTACAATCGCAGGAGGATTGCTAGTATTGCTAGCTTGTGGTGAGCTCTTAGCAACAGCCGATCCCTTTTTAGTTTCCAGATGTTGCTGTACATCTTCTTTTAATACGGCACCTTTCTTTCCACTCGCAGCAATTTCGTCAACTGTCAGGTTGTTTTCAGCGATGAGTTTTCGGACCGATGGGCTGGCTTTATTAGAGCTGGACGCTTCTTCCGGGGTTTCTTTTGCAGCAGCACTCGCTGCTTGAACGTCACTATTGATGACGCCGAGCACCTGCCCATCTTTCACTGTATCACCCGTTTGAAATGATATTGATTCAAGCACACCAGCAGTAGTTGCGACAATCTCGAGCACGACCTTATCGGTTTCGAGATCAACAACATTTTCATCGACGGCTATCGTATCGCCAATTTTTTTATACCACTCGCCGAGTGTTCCTTCGGTGACTGATTCCGGTAATACAGGAACCTTAAGTTCAACCTGCATGTGTTACTCCAAATAATTAATATGATTGATTAACGAATGCCGTTATAACTCGAATGCATCCGTCACTAATTTTGACTCTTGCTCTATGTGCATCCCTATGTAACCCGCAGCAGGTGATGCAGCCGAAATTCGGCCCGCAAACTTGATGTGAAAAGGGTCGAATACATCGTTTAACCGGCTCTTAAATTCACGCCAGGCACCCTGATTTCTGGGTTCGTCCTGACACCAAACAACGGTTTCGATGCTGGGATATTTCTCTTTTAACGCAGCAATGTCTGTCCCAGGGAAAGGATACAGCTGTTCAACTCGAACGATGGCTGTGGTGTTATCGTATTTTTCACTTCTCTCTTGACGTAGCTTGTAATAAATTTTTCCGCAGCACAGGATAAGTCGTTTCACTTTCTTATCTTCGATATCATCTGTTTCAGGAATTATTTTTTGAAATTCGCCTTCACTCAGTGAGCTCAACGAAGATACCGCGCCTTCATGCCTGAGCAAGCTTTTAGGGCTCATTATAATGAGTGGCTTTCTAAACCCACACTTCATTTGTGATCGCAACAAATGGAATATTTGCGATGGCAGCGTAGGGTAAACTACGCGCATATTGTGTTGCGCACACAGTTGAAGATAACGCTCCAGACGAGCCGATGAATGCTCTGGCCCCTGCCCTTCGTAACCGTGTGGCAAGAGCATAACAAGATTACTGAGCCGTCCCCATTTGACTTCGCCTGAGCTGATAAACTGATCAATAACAACTTGAGCACCATTTGCAAAATCACCAAATTGCGCTTCCCAGATAACCAATGTATTGGGGTCGGTTGAAGAATAACCATATTCAAAACCTAACACTGCTTCTTCCGACAAAAATGAGTTTATTATTTCGAATCGAGGCTGGCCTTCGAAGAGGTGTTTTAGTGGTTTGTAGACATCTCCATTGTTTTGATCATGCAAGGCTGCATGGCGATGAAAAAAGGTACCTCGTTCGCTATCCTGACCCGATAACCGTATTGGATATCCTTCGTCAATCAATCCAGCGTAAGCCATTGTTTCAGCAAAACCCCAATCGCAAAGTATTTCACCGTCGAGCATTTTTTGACGATTATCGAGAATTTTCTTCACTCGATGATGCACTTTAAATCCGTCAGGCAGACTAAGTAACGATTGGCCGAGTTGTTGAATTTTTGCAGCGCTTAGCTGTGTGTTTTCGGTGAGATTAATATCACCTTTGTCGAAACCGACCCAATCTTTTGCTGTTTGAGGCTCTAGACCAGAAATAACATTAAGTGCTACGCCACCACCTTTTTCTAGCGCCTTGCGATAATCGGCAACCATTTCATCGACGGCTTCTCGAGTCGTGAACCCTTCGTCAATAAGGCGCTGAGCATGCAGGTCACCAACTCGAGGATGATTGCGGATCGCGGCATACATCATCGGTTGTGTCACAGCGGGTTCATCCGCTTCATTATGACCATAGCGTCGATAGCAAATCATATCGATCACAACATCCTGATTAAAAGTCTCACGAAACTTAACCGCTAGCTCTGCGATATAAACACAGGCTTCGGGATCATCACCATTGACATGAAATATGGGGGCCTGCACCATCCTCGCGACCTCAGTACAATAGAGTGTTGATCGCACATCTCGTGGATTGCTGGTTGTAAATCCGATTTGGTTATTGACGATAATATGAATTGTGCCACCGGTTTTATATCCCCGAGTTTTACACATATTAAAGTTCTCCATTACCACGCCCTGCCCCGCAAACGCGGCATCACCATGGATTAATACGGGTAGAACGTCATTCGTCTTATGTTGCTTAAATCTGCGTTGCCTAGCACGAACTGATCCTTCTACCACCGGGTCTACAATCTCTAAATGAGAAGGATTAAAGGCTAAGGTAATATGCATTGGGCCAATATCAGTGTAAATGTCAGATGAAAAACCCTGGTGGTATTTAACGTCGTGATTCGACTTGCTATCGATCTTGGCATTGCCTTCAAACTCATCGAACAAATCACTCGGCATCTTGCCAAAAATATTAGTCAGCACGTTAAGGCGCCCACGATGAGCCATTCCAATGACAACTTCACTTGTCTTATTGACGCCCGCTTGTTGAATCACTCGGTCAAGTAACGGAATGAGTGACTCGCCACCCTCAAGCGAAAAACGCTTTTGCCCGATGTACCGCGTGTGAAGATATTTTTCAAGATTTTCGGCGGCTATGACTCGATCCAAAATACGATTTCTTCGGCCTTCGCGAAAATTAGGGGTCGATTGAGATGTCTCAAGATGTCCCTGAATCCAGCGTTTTTGCTTTACGCTTTCGATATACATGTATTCCGAAGCGAGCTTACCGCAGTAGGTTTTCTCCAAACGCGTAATTATTTCACGCAGAGAAATTTTATCGACACCGCACATAGATCCCGTATTGAAAATGGTATCAAGGTCGTCATTAGTGAGGTTGTGGCCTTCAAGGGTCAAATCACGAATGGCGTCAGGATCGGGCTTTTTAAGCGGGTCGAGGTCCGCTTTACGATGTCCCTTGATGCGATAGGCATTGATGAGCTGAAGCACCGACACTTGTTTTAGCTGAAATTCGTGCTGAGCACTATTGTCGATTTGACCAGTGGTTTTTTTATTCATCACCGCGCTTTTAATCTGCGCTTGAATTGCGAGGTGATCGTGGTCTTTATCCAGGCCATTATTCTTACCGGATGGCGCTAAACTAGAGAACCACTCTCGCCAGTGCTCATCGACATTATCCTCATTTTTGAGATATTCGCCATAAAGTTCTTCGATGTATACAGCGTTACTTCCAAAGAGGTGACTCTCTTGCTGCATTTTTTTAATATCCATTCGGGAAATTCTCGCTAGCCGATTGTTTTATTTGATTATTCTTATCTGGAACCTACTTCATAATAGCCTAAGTTCCGACTTTAGCTGGGGCTAATTGTACCTGCTATTGTTCGGCTGCATAGCAGGCAATACTGGAAAATTCATCTCATCTAACGTCATTTTCAGACGATTTTTCAATATCAATAGATTGGTTGCTTCTAACAACTGCCAGTGGCAGCCAGCTCATTATCTTATACCCCATCTTGACGCAAAGGGCAAAATCAAGAATATAAGCACGATTATCATATTAATAGCGCAGCCAGCACTGGTAGAATGATATCAAATTTTTAGCAGGATCGAATTGAATGGCTCAATACATATTTACAATGAACGGCGTGAGCAAAATCGTGCCTCCTCAAACCGAAATTCTGAAAGACATTTCGCTGAACTTTTTCCCAGGTGCCAAAATTGGTGTTCTAGGTTACAACGGTTCTGGTAAATCAACACTATTGAAAATTATGGCTGGCCTCGATACTGAGTTCCTTGGTGAAGCCAGACCACAAACTGGAACAAAAATCGGCTATTTAGCGCAGGAACCGCAACTAGATTCTAATCTTGATGTGCGTGGCAATGTCGAGATAGGCGTCGCCGAGATAAAAACAGTACTCGATCGTTTCAATGAAGTTAACATGAAGTTTTGCGAACCTATGTCCGATGACGAGATGGATGCGTTATTGGCAGAGCAAGCCGAACTACAGGAAAAAATTGATAATGCCGGCGCCTGGGAATTAGATCGTAAGCTCGAAATTGCAGCTGATGCACTACGCCTACCACCCTGGGATGCCGCAGTCGAGCATTTGTCAGGTGGTGAAAAACGTCGAGTGGCTTTATGCCAATTGTTACTATCCAACCCTGACATGTTGATTCTAGATGAGCCAACCAATCATTTAGATGCTGAGTCTGTTGCCTGGCTTGAGCGCTTTTTACAGGACTTCGAGGGCACGGTAGTCGCTGTTACTCACGACAGATACTTCCTCGATAACGTCGCTGGATGGATACTCGAACTGGATAGAGGGCATGGTATTCCCTGGCAGGGCAATTACTCTTCCTGGCTAGAACAAAAGCAACATCGACTCGAGCATGAAGAACGTTCGGAAAAAGCACGTCAAAAATCAATGAAGGCGGAGCTTGAATGGGTTAACTCTAACCCAAAAGGACGCCAGTCGAAAAGCAAGTCTCGTCTAAAACGGTTTGAAGAACTGTCATCACAAGAGTATCAAAAACGTTCGGAAACGCAGGAGCTGTATATTCCGCCAGGGCCTCGGCTTGGTGATGTTGTTGTTGAAATTAATGGTGGTAAAAAAGGTTACGGCGATAAACTGCTCTACCAGGATCTTGAGTTTAGATTACCTCGTGGTGGCATTGTCGGGATAGTCGGCCCTAACGGCGCTGGTAAATCGACACTATTTAAAATCCTCGTCGGTCAGGAGTCGCTTGATGAAGGCAATCTGACAATTGGTGAAACAGTCAAGATTGCCTATGTCGACCAATCACGCGATGACCTCGACGGCAGCAAAACTGTCTGGGAAGAGTTATCCGATGGACTCGATAATATTGTTGTTGGCGGTTACGAAGTACCCTCTCGTGCCTATGTCTCTCGATTCAACTTTCGTGGCGCCTCACAACAGAAGCTTGTTAAAAATTTGTCTGGTGGTGAGCGTAACCGTTTACATCTCGCAAAGTTAATAAAAAGTGGTGGCAATCTACTACTGCTCGATGAACCAACCAATGACCTTGATGTAGAGACGCTCCGCGCCCTGGAAGATGCTATTCTTGATTTCCCGGGTTGCGTCGTTGTTGTATCGCATGACCGTTGGTTTCTCGATCGTATTGCAACCCATATTCTGGCCTTTGAAGGCGATAGCCAGGTGTATTCATACGAGGGCAATTATTCAGAGTATGAATCTCATCGTAAGCAACGGATGGGACAAAACGCCGACCAACCGCATCGCATTAAGTACAAAAAGCTCGATATCTAAAATATGACGATTATGGGTAAGTTACCTGACTGTCTATAATTGATTTGCTAGACAGGGTCGATCATATCTCGAAGAATAACGCAGATTTGCCACATCAAGTGGATCACTCGGTGGTCGGCTGGCATTCCAGGTTGCCGCCTACTGGGTTAGTTTAATGATTGAAGCTGACACTTCATGATATTAGACCGTCACTTCGAGAACTTACGAGAATTTACGAGATAATGCAGATAACCCCTTGAATTCAATCGATTCACATGCGAATCTCTGGTTTGAATCAAATACCATTTGCCTGTTGTTCATAGGCTGGGAGACATAACCTTGGATCTAGTCCAGGAAACCGACCTACTTCGCAAAATACCCATGTTTGCCAAGCTAGATGCGTCAAAGCTGAAATTGCTAGCGTTCACCAGTGAAACATTGACTTTTGAAGATAACGACATTGTTTTTCATGCTGGTGATACCGCTGACAGTGCGTTCGTCATTATGGAAGGTGTCGTTGATGTTTTAACGGATACAGAAAATGGCCCGGTCGTCTCCTTGACACTTCATCAAAATCAGTTATTTGGTGAACTGGCGTTGTTTAATAGCGCGCCCAGAAACGCAACTTTACGGGCTCAGGGTCAAATCAAGGTCATGAGAATTACGGCTGACATGTTCCTCAAATTATTGTCTGAAAATTCTGCGATGGCTTTGGATGTTATGCGCCAATTAAGTGACAAACTTTCCAAGTCTCACCAGCACGTTGAAAAACTCCAACATGCGCTGAGTAGTCAGGCCAGTTAAATATGTCCTATCCGGATATCATTCGACCTACTGATGGCTCGGCCCGGTTTCGTTCTTTATGGTTACGCCAGCAACAACCTGAATTAGCTGATGGCAGCCAGGCTGTTTATCAACAATTACTCGGCGCTTATAACGAACCACACCGCGTTTACCATAGGCTTGAGCACATCGAAAACTGCCTCATGTTATTTGATCAGGTATCCGAATTACTCGATGACCCTGACGCGGTGGAACTCGCTATCTGGTTTCATGATGTCATTTACAAGGTCGGCGATAGTGATAACGAACAGCTAAGTGCCAATTTATTTATGACATTAACCGATGGTCTGTTTAGCAACGAATTTCGCGATAGAGTTTACCGACACATCATGGCGACATGTCACGATTGCTCAGCGATTACCAATTCGGATACGAAGCTGATGGTCGACATTGATTTATCCAGTTTTGGGTTACCCTGGGCCGAATTTTTAATCGATAGTAAAAAAGTACGCGCTGAAATGACTCATTTGTCCGACGCAGAGTATAATCAAAAGCAAACGTCGTTTCAGTTGACACTGCTAAACCAGCCAACCTTTTTTAATAGTGACTACTTTCATGAGCATTACGAGGCGCAGGCTCGTAGCAATCTTGCCAAATTATTTGAGCTAATAAAAAGCGATACCGTTAAATAGGGCCTGTATTTCTATCAGGTATCGATCGTATAAATGCCTATTGGTTCTTTTTTCCCTCGTACCACAACGTCACCTAGCCCTCGAAACTCATATTCATTCGAGTCGATCAGCTTGTAAGTGTTTTCCGAAATTATTATTCGCGTTCCATAGTTCTTATTTAATTGCTCCAGCCGAGCCGTTAAATTGACCGTGTCACCGTGAACGGTATAGCCCACTCGATCACCCGAACCGACCAGACCACCCACCACTAATCCGGAATTGATACCTATTCTTGTATTGAACGTTGCTCCCTGTCCAAAGGTTTGTCCCTCTAGTGCCCGCTGTATCTCTAGCGCTGCTTTAACCGCATTACTGGCGTGATTCGGATCCGGCTTGGGGGCATTGAAAGTGGCTAAAACAGCATCACCTTGGAATTGGCTGATGACACCACCATTGGCTTCTATCGGTTTTGCGATCAAACTAAAGTATTGGTTAAGCGCAGCGATTAAATCCTCTGGAGGCAATGATTCGCTAATCGACGTAAACCCCTCGATATCGGTAAATAGAATCGTTGCCTGGTTAAGCTCTCCCCTCCCTGTGGCTGAACCCTCTTCCGATCTTGTCACCTGATTGGCTACTTCTTCGGGTACAAATCGAGATAAGTCCCGCGCGGCACTGCCTTCTATGACTGCCTCAATCAGCAAATTTCTCGCTCTATGGATAGCCAAAGCCAAGACGCCTGTCACCATAATAATCGACACTATTTTGTCAAATTCGGCGCCGATTAAAATGCGGTTAGACGTCATGTATTCAATATAATCCTGAGTAATCATAGAATCGGTTGGATTGTCGATTAAAACAAAAAGTACCATCAAGGCCCATCCGATGACCGCGCTGGCGCCGGTCGCAATCACAAATCTTGGGTCAAAGTGTAATGCCCGAATGCCAATAAAAATAAACACATACAAGAGCGTCGGTACTTTCAAATAAAATGATGGTGGCTGTTCGTACTGCAAGTGAAAGCTCCATATCAACCCCATTAATAATGCTATATCAAGCACTGCTGAGAGGTACAACATCCAATCCGGAAGGTTGCGCAATATGGCCAACAAAAAGCGGAGTAAGCTGAATACTAAATATGCGCCTAGTGCCCAGGGTACGGGCGCAAAGGTAACGTCATCTGAAAAGGTCTTGGGCGAAACCGCATAGAGCAAACCCAGTATCGACACGATCATCACCTGGATAGAGCTAATCAATATCTCGCTACGTTCCTGTTGATCTCGAATTATTTTCTTAAGACGTTCAGGGAGATTAAAGTTGCTACGTGGTTTGCCCAAAAGTGACCAATCTGATATTTGTGTTGTGGTGGTGGACTTTCTGATCATTGAACGACTTTCCATTTAAGCTAGAGCTAATTCTAGCACCCGTAGAAACGTTCTGCTTGAGACAAACCGATACTTCAAAAGTTCGCCTTTCGTGGCACTATTCAATCAGTGCGTTCACCCCAAATTCAGTGTAATCTGGCATTATAAAATGGCGAGAAACTAGCAATATGACAGAACGTCTCGATAACGCGCGAATACTAATCTACAGCCATGATTCCTTTGGTCTGGGTCATTTACGGCGCTGTCGCTCGATAGCTCATTCACTTGTTGGGCATTACAAAGGCGTCTCTGTCCTCATCCTCTCTGGCTCTCCCATTATTGGTAGTTTCGATTTTAAAGCTCGTGTCGACTTTGTTCGTATCCCTGGTGTTATCAAGCTTAAAGATGGTGACTATACTTCGTTGGGGCTTCACATCGATCTGGAGCAAACCCTGTCTATGCGTGAGTCCATTATTTATCACACCGCAGCGAGTTTCAAACCGGACATTTTTCTAGTTGATAAAGAACCGACCGGCCTGAAAGGAGAAGTTGTCAGTACCTTAAAAATGCTACACGAACTCGGCACCATCAATGTCCTGGGTCTACGTGACGTTATGGATGAACCCGCTGCGCTCAAAATCGAATGGCAACGAAAGCAGGTACAACCGGTACTTGAAAACTTGTATCACGACATCTGGGTTTACGGACTAAAAAAAATGGGTAACCCAGTGGACTCACTTAACCTGCCTGAAACGATCACTGACAAAATAACTCATACCGGATATCTGCATCGCGAAATGCCAAATGAACAGCATTGGATATCACCAGTCACTCAGGACCAGCCTTATCTTTTGATAACCCCTGGTGGCGGTGGCGACGGTGTAGAAATGGTTGATTGGGTGATCAGTGCCTACGAAACCGATCAGGATATTAGCTACCCGGCCGTCATAGTCACTGGCCCATTTATGGCCCAGGCTAGCCAGCAAGAATTCAATGAACGGTGTGAAAAACTCGATAAAATCCAGATCATAACTTTTGAGGCACGTATCGAATTCTTAATGGAGCAGGCAGTCGGCATTGTTGCCATGGGTGGCTACAATACTTTTTGTGAAATTTTGTCTCTGGATAAACGCGCATTAATCGTTCCTCGCTCGGTGCCTAGAAAAGAGCAACTGATCCGAGCTAGTCGGGCAGTCGACCTCGGGCTTGTGAGCATGTTAGACCCCGAACAGGGCCGCGATCCTGCCACTATGGCAAAAGCCCTTCATCATCTTCCCAATCAGGCACTGCCTTCCGAGCATGCCATTGATGGATTACTAGATGGCCATAAGATAGTCGCCCAATTAACCTTCAATCACCTCCAGTCTCCAATAAAACGAGATTGCAAAACAGCCTGAATACAATTGGATTCTCTCCAGAAATCAATGGTTTTTATCTATGTACAGCACTTGCTTGGTATAGGGCATTTGCGGCGAATTTCTTTTCTTGCGGAAGCTTTAGCCAACCAGCAATTTGAGGTGCATCTGATAAGCGGTGGAGTGCCAGTTTCTAACCTGGTAATCAACAATGTCCAGCTCCATCAGTTGTCGCCTGTACGTGCCACTAACGGTCTGTTTAACGAGCTAGTCGACGAATTTGATCAAGCGATCGATCAACGATGGAAACACAGCCGATGTGAATCATTGCTTGCCTTGTTCGAGGCCATCGCTCCCAACGTGCTGATCACCGAAACCTTCCCATTTGGTCGTCGTATGATGCGCTTTGAGTTATTGCCGCTGCTACAACAGGCAAAGCAGCGTTCAAACCCACCGCTCATTTTGTCGTCCATACGCGACATACTCCAACCCAAGCAAAAGCAACAGCGTAACCAGGAAGTTCTTGATTTAATCGATCAGTATTACGATAAGGTTCTGGTTCATGGTGACGACAGTATCGCTACCTTAGACGCCACTTTTCCACTTGCGAGCAAGATTCTTGACAAAATAGTTTACACCGGCTACATCGTCGACCCAGTTACGCCAATTGAAGCTTGGGGTTCAACGAAAATGACCGAAGTACTGGTTTCCGGCGGTGGCGGTGCAGCCAGTCTGCCATTATTGCAGACAGCAATTAAAGCCCAGCCCTTGTCGGATCTTAAAGATCATACCTGGCGCTTACTGGTAGGTCACAATATCAATCAAACTGAATTCGAAAAGTTACAACAGCAGGCTCACTCGGGAATGATCATTGAGCGAAATCGAAATGATTTTTTCAGCTTGCTAAAAGCTTGTACCGTATCGGTTTCACAGGCAGGTTATAACACGGTGATGGATATCCTCAAGGCAGAGGCTCACGCAGTTATCGTCCCCTATTCCGAGTCGGGTGAACTGGAACAAACCATTAGAGCGAAGCTGTTGCAGCAACAAGACCGCGTGATTTGTATTGAAGAATCGGTAATGAACGCCAAAACACTTGCTGAGGCGATCGACCAGGCTGCTTTAAAGCCGATAACTGGAAGGCCCTATAAAATGAATGGTGCAAACAAAAGCGCCGAACTGATTAAAGCCTTTCTTAATTGAGTGATACTTAATTGAGCGATGCTAAATTGGCTGATTCCAAATTAAGCGATTCAAACGAATTCAACAGCGCATGGCCGATGCTGCAACGCGAGTTAGACCTGTGGGCTGATTCTGGCAAGCAGGCAAGCTTTTGGTGGAGAGACGACGATGCGATATCGGCAACACCACAGCTGGATATCCTCGACAGCCTTAGCCAGGCCTTTAACGTGCCGGTTGCGATTGCCGTTATCCCCGATCGACTAGAGACCAGTTTGCCGCTGTATTTACAGGGTCGTGATCATTTCTCGGTGCTTCAGCATGGTTACCGCCACACTAGCCATTCAGCGAAGGGCGTCAAAAAAATAGAATTGGGCGGTGAACGCGAGCTCGATGTAATTGCGACAGAAATATCCAATGGATATAAAAAACTTAAAACGGCTTTTCCTGATCACTTCATTCCAGTCATCGTACCACCATGGAATCGCATAGAATCAAGGACTTACAAGATATTAAGAGAAACTGGATTAACTGGAATATCAATAGTAAGAGCAAGAAAATTAAGCCACCCAATCCCTGGATTGCTGCAAGTCAACACTCACCTCGACCCAGTTAGCTGGCGTCATGGTCGTGGCTTTATCGGATCTCAGATAGCAATCGCACTATTACACCAGCATCTCTACCTGCGACGGACGACAGACCGATGCGGCGACGAACCAACAGGCCTGCTCACGCACCATCTCGATCAAAACAAGGAAGTCTGGAATTTCTGTCGCAGCCTGTTTAAACGCCTCAATCAACATCCTGCCGTACACTGGTTAAGTGCCCGCCATATTTGGGGGCAGGACCGAATGGCATAAAGTTAAGGAGTTTCGTCATACCGGCGCAGGCCGGTATCTAGTCTAAAGCTAATAGTAACTTCACAATGGATTGCGGCATTCGCCACAATGACGACATTTACATCTCCTAACTTAATGACATTGAGCAAGGATATTTGATCCGTTTATGTTGAGCTGTCTAAATTGATTTCTGAATAACCCGGCTCGACCTTGCCCATAGCCGATATCTGAAATTCGTGCCCCCGATCCCAGTTAAACTTAATCGGTGACTCGCCCTGCATATCCCATCCAGTCGCCAAAGCATAGGCGCAACGGATAATGCCTTTGTGAACCACTGCGCCAGAGTCTTGTGAATCACCACTGATTGTCTTTAACCAGTCACTCAAACGCTGTTGAACCTGACGCGGACTCTCACCATTAGGCGGGCAAAAATCGAGCCCACGGCTTTCATTGTCGCGCATGACATCACCGAGTTGTTTGCGTAGAGGTTTCAGAATATGACCTTCCCAATCGCCCCAGTTCATCTCAATAAGCGCAGACTCAATGACCGGATCGACGATGCCCAATAACTCAGCCGTATGCAGGGCACGTTGTAAAGGGCTGCTAAACCAGTTTAATTGGCGTAAATCAGCGGGTAGTTGGCGGCCCCTTAATTTTTTAATAGTTGTATCGGATAACGGTTGATCAATCCTGCCCTGAATTAACTTTTGTGCATTCCAGTCGGTTTCACCATGGCGTAGCAGTACTAACCTCATTGATCACCCAATGTCGCCGTTTGCCTGAGTTTGTCGACAAGCTGGTCGATACCTATATTTAATGAAAAATGTTCTCTGACTCTTTTTAGTCCAGCCGCAGCTAATGATTCACGCTGTAGCGCATCAGTGATCAAATGCTGCAAGGCCTGTTTTAGCGCAACTGAATCCTTTTGAGGTACGAGCCAGCCGGTTTTGGCATGGTCGATCAGTTCTGGAATACCTGATATATCGGTCGACAGACAGGCGAGCCTCTGGCTTTGTGCTTCCATCAAAACATTCGGCAACCCATCGCGATCACCATTGCTGGAAATTCGACTCGGCAGCACAAACAGATCTGCCTGACGATAATGTGCCAGAACATCGGTTTGTGGCAAAGCACCCAGCCAGTCGATACGATCATCCAGCTTCAGCTCAAGTGCTTTTGCCTGGAGTTCATCTAACAGTTCACCACCCCCAATATGGGAGAAACGCCAATGAAGATCCGCGGGTAACCCAGCCAGTGCGTTGAGCAAGTAATCATAGCCTTTTTTATTCACCGCTCTGCCCACCGAGACAATGCGAACCGGATTTTCTTTGTCGCTACCGTTTCGATGACCAGGCTCTCTTTCAATATCGGCAAAGCGCTCAAAATCAAGGCCATGGTAAAGCAGCGAGACTCTCTCAGGGTCATCGGCGAGCTGGCGCAAATGGTCAACATTTGCCGAGGTACAGGTCACTAACCATTCGGCACTGGCTATTTTTTCCTGCTTTTCCCAGGCTGCGATTGTCCAGATGTCTTTTGCATGAGCGGAAATGCTCCAGGGTTTTTGATTGATTAAGCTTGCATAATAAGTCACTGAGGCGGGTGTATGCATAAAGTGGGCATAGTAATGTTCGATTGAATCTGGCATCTCTTCTGCCAGCACCAAAGCCTGAGCGAAACGACGTATTCGGCTTCGACTAAAGTCACGTTTCAAATCGCGAACGAATACACGCCAGGCCTGTCTATAACCTGATTTTTTGCGGACCGACAACCAAGCTTTCAATACTCGTTTTTTATCATCCCGAACATATTCTGGTAGATAATACACGGGTGCTTCGATCTCGGCGTGAATTGGGTGGCGGGCTGAATCTGTTGGTTTGCGCAACGAAAAAAGGCAAAGATTAAACCCTCGTAATTCGAGCGCTCTGATTTCCTGAGCAATAAATGTTTCGGATAATCGAGGATAGCCTTTAAGTATAATGGCAACGGTTGGGGTCATATTTTTACAGGCCTGTGGAAAGTCAAAATAAGGTGACAGAAACAATCTGTCAGGTGATTTTACACTGTCATCCTAATCGGTGCTATTAGCACTATTTTCATGGTATGTTAACGTAGCTTTCAACCAAGTTTTCAACCAAGTTTTCAATCAGGTTTTCAATCAGGTTTTCAATCAAAAATGGAACGCATGGAACCTTCGCTTTATCGATATATACTAACTCATAGTCGCAATGGTCAAATCCTGCTTGCGCTGTTGTCGTTACTATCATTTCCACTGGTTTATATCCTCCTCGAATTACCGAAAAAAATCATCAATATGCTGCAAGGCGTAGGGATTCCTGAGGCTGTCTTTGGTTTTCCTGTGGATCAACTCAGTTATCTGGCATTTTTAAGCTTCTCTTTTCTTAGTGTCGTACTCGCTAGTGGTGGTATCAAATATGCGATCAATGTTTACCGAGGAGTGTTGGGCGAACGTCTACTGCGCCGTTTCAGGTATGAGCTATACGAGCGAATATTACGATTTCCTTCGCCCTATTTCAAACGGGTGTCGCAAAGCGAGTTGATTCCGATGATTACCGCCGAAACCGAGCCGCTGGCCGAGTTTATCGGCGAGTCTTATACTCTGCCCCTATTTCAAGGTGGCATGTTGATCACCTACGTTGTATTTATTTTTCAGCAAGATCCCTATCTGGGATTAGCATCGATTGCACTCTACCCGTTTCAATTATACGTCATTCCCAAATTACAGAACAAAGTTAACCTGCTCGCTAAGGAGAGAGTGAGCACGGTTCGAAGTTTGTCAGGTCGTATCGGAGAAACGGTGTCCGGTATCAATGAAATACATGCCAACGATACCAGCCACTACGAACGCGCCCATGTCAGCCATCATTTAGGCATTATATACGGCATTCGATATGCCATTTATCGTCGAAAATTCCTCATTAAATTTCTGAATAATTTCATTGCTCAATTGACGCCGTTTTTCTTTTATTCAGTTGGGGGTTATTTTGTGTTGCGCGGCGATCTCACCATCGGATCAATGGTAGCCGTGCTGGTAGCCTACAAAGATTTGGCAGGACCGTGGAAAGAACTGCTGCGTTACTACCAGCGCAAGGAAGATATCAAAGTTAAATACACCCAGGTCATCGATCAATTTAGCCCACCAGGCATGACTGACACAGCGCAAATCGATGGAGAACTAGACTCGATTCAACTCCCCGCCGGTGACTGGAAAGCCAATAATGTTAGCTATAGCGAAGATCAACTCTATTTCAATGTGAACGCGGTCAGCTTTACCCTAAAAACAGATGAGCATGTCGCAGCTGTCGGTTTGAGCAATAGCGGTAAAGACGAACTTGCGGGTTTAATGTCACGTTTAATCAATCCAACGTCTGGTTCTATGACGAAAGGAACGACTAAAATGTCCGATCTGCCAGAAGCAATTACCGGTCATCGATTTGGTTATGTCGACAAGAACACCTATCTGTTCACCGGAACAATACGTGACAATCTGCTCTATCCACTCAAGCACCGCCCGGTGACTGGCGATCCGCCGCACGCGGATTCGGACCAGCGAGCGAAAGAATCGCAGCTCGCAGCTAGTGCGGGTAATTCTACCCATCACGTCAACGACCAATGGATCGATTGCAGCGCCATTGACATTGTGGATGATAAAACCTTCGGCGACCGAATTCGTCAGATCATCGAAGCAGTCGAGCTGGGTGACGAGATCTATCAACTAGGGCTGTCGTCACGGGTAGACCAGTCAAAGAATCTCGATCTGGCTCGACGTATCATGCAAGCCAGAGAGCAATTACACGATCGGATCAGCCAGAAAAGTCACAGCCGTTTCACCGAGCCTTTCGATCAGGATAAATTCAATACTAATTTGACCGTCGCAGAAAACCTGCTATTTGGAACAATTTATGACGATTCAATTGACCCAGAGCGTCTTGCTGAAAACCCATACATTCGACAAGTACTGGATGAATCTAAGCTGACCGAAGATTTTCTAGCAGCAGGAAAACAAATTGTCGAAATCATGCTCGAGCTATTTTCTGATGTCGAACCCGATAGCGAACTATTCGAACAATTCAGCTTTATCAAAGCCGACGACCTGGCTGAGTTTCATCAATTAAAAATCAGGGTCAATGAAAAACCTATCTCTAACATAAGCAGCGCAGACAAAGTACTTTTGTTGTCGATGCCATTCAAGTTAATCGTCGCTCGGCATCGCTTAGGACTCATTGACGACTCTATCCAACAGCGTATTCTGACAGCGCGAAAATTAATTCGTAAACAAGCGTTGGATAATCATCTAGGGATAGAATTCTTCGATCAAACCCAATTCAATCCTCGAATCTCGATCCAGGATAACATCCTATTTGGTAAGTTGGCTTATGGTCAAGCAAACGTACAGGAGAAGATCAATCTACTGATCGCTGATGTGGTCAAAGAACTCGAATTACGCGATGACATAATCGATGCGGGGCTGAACTTTGAGGTAGGCGTTGCTGGCGCTCGACTATCCGAAACCCAGCGCCAAAAAATAGGACTTGCACGCAGTATCATTAAGGCACCTGACATACTAGTCATCAATGAAGCTACCACCATACTCGATACCGCCTCAGAAAAAAGGCTAGTAACTAGAATACGTGAAGAAATGAATTCACGGTGTCTGTTTTGGGTTTTGGCTCGAACACAATTGGCAGAGAATTTCGATAATGTGCTTGTCATGGAGCGTGGGAAGATAGTGGGTAATGGGAAATACAGCGATTTAGAGAATAGTAATCCACAGTTCCAACAACTGCTGTCTGATCAGTAATGAAACAGCTGTATCGCTCAGCCCTGATCTAGCGCCCCTTATGTAATGAGCCCTTACCTATTACCTATTACCTATTACCTAATAAGTGATAAGTGATAAGTGATAAGTGATGAATAATATAAAACAGACTCGAATCATTTATAAGGATCAGCCGCATCGCGCAGTCCATCGCCAAAGAAATTAAACGCGAGAATTACCAGAACAACAGGCACCACAGGGAACATCAACCAGGGATACAATGCGATGACATTGATATTCTGCGCTTCATTCAGTAACACGCCCCAGCTCGTAATCGGCGGGCGTAATCCTAGGCCTAGGAAGCTGAGGGCGGTTTCACCCAAAATCATTGCCGGTATCGACAAGGTTGCAGATGCTATCAAGTGACTCATGAAACCGGGTAATAAATGGCGACCGATGATGCGGCTCGGTTTCGCACCCATCAGTTCTGCGGCGGTACAAAAATCTTCTTCGCGCAACGCGATCAGTTTCGACCGAACCGCACGTGCCAGGCCAGTCCAATCCAGCATCGCCAGAATGACAGTAATGCCAAAGAAAATGAATATAGGACTCCAGTTAACCGGCAAAACAGCTGATAGCGCCATCCACAGTGGTAATTCAGGAAATGAGCGAATCACTTCGATAACCCGTTGTACGGTTGAATCGACCCAGCCGCCGTAGTATCCGGCAAGCCCACCAATTAATATGCCGAAGGTAAAACTAATGGCAATACCGACTAGGCCAATCGTCAGAGAAATGCGTGCACCATAGGTTACCCGCGAAAACACATCCCTGCCCAGTCGGTCGGTACCGAGCAAGAAGAAGGTGCCATTGTCAGGCGGACAGACCAAATGGAAGTCACCTTTAAACAATCCCCAAAACTGATAAGCATCGCCGCTACAAAAAAAACGTATCGGCTGCACGTCATTGGATCGTTCGGGGTAGGTTCTTAAGAGCAAATCCATGTCGAGCTTGTAATCACGACCATAGACAAAAGGCCCTATAAATTTGCCTTCGTGGAATAAATGTACGGATTGTGGTGGCGAATAAATATAGTCGGTATTTCGAGTATGCAAATTATACGGCGCGATAATTTCACTGATTAAAATCGATCCATAATTGAGCGCCAGGATGATGCCGCAAATCAATGCGAGCCGATGTCGTTTTAGCTTCCACCACATCAGCTTCCATTGCGAGGCCAGATAATATTTTTCCTGCTCTGGTGTGAGTGCTTCAATCGAATGTGCATCGAAAGGCTCGGTGGAAACAAAATGTTCGTCTTCATCATGTTCGATAGGGTGTTGACGGCTCATTTTTCTAATCCGCCCTGCAATCGGATACGCGGATCAAGTACGGCGAGCGCGAGGTCAGATACTAAAACACCAACCACTGTTAGCACTGCCAGGAACATCAAAAATGAACCCGCCAGGTACATGTCCTGACTTTGTAAGGCCGATAACAAGATAGGGCCCGTGGTTGGTAATGACATGACAACGGCAACAATTTCAGCCCCTGAAATCACAGTTGGTAACAGGTTGCCAATATCTGCAATAAAAAAGTTGAGTGAGACTCGTAATGGATACTTGATCAGTAGTTTGCCCGGTGGCAGGCCTTTCGCCCTGCCGGTAACCACATATTGCTTTTGCAATTCATCTAGCAGGTTGGCTCTTAATCGTCGGATCATGCCGGCCGTACCAGACGTGCCAATCACTACGACTGGAATCCACAGATGCTCGAGTACCGACATTAATTTGTCGAAACTCCACGGCGCATTGATATATTCGGGGGCCATCAAGCCACCTATCGACGTGCCGAAATAGACGTTGGCAAAATACAACATGATGAGTGCGAGCAAAAAATTAGGCGTAGCCAAACCGAGAAAGCCTAGCAGTGATAACCCATAGTCACCCCAGCTATACTGATGAGTCGCCGAATAAATACCTATGGGAAAAGCTACCATCCATGTGAACATAATAGTCACCAGAGATATCAGAATAGTCAGAAATAGTCGATCCCCAACCACTTCGGTAACCGGCAGATTATATTCAAACGAATAACCAAAATCGCCTTGTAACATGCCGGTAACCCAGTAAAAATACTGTTCGTACATCGGCCTGTCGAGTCCGTATTCTTCGCGTAAAAATGCAATTTTCTGCTCGTCTACTGCCTCGCCCTGACTTTGTAACTCAGCGATATGACTTTCCAGGTAGTCACCCGGCGGTAGCTGAATAATGACAAACACCAGCATGCTAATGATTAGCAGCGTGGGAATCATGGTCAAAATACGACGAATAATGTACTTACTCATTAACGCCGATCCTCGGAGAACCAGAAGGTATCGGGTTTATAAATACCAAAATAGGCGCCCGGCTTCATATCATAAAAGCCAGTCAAAGGTACGTTGTTTAGCGACTGATTAACAACCACAGGATGTTTTACGCCCGCAATTATCCCGATGGTGAACATTTGTTGTCGATGAATTTCTAGCATTTCCTGCCAGATCGCGTGCCTTTCTGATTTATTGATAGCCATTCGCCAGTCGTGATTCAGCTGGAGCAATTGATTGACTTCTTTCATTTCGGGCTTCAAGCCAGCTGTACCACCTGACTCGTAATATTGCCCCCACTGTGGCCATTGATATTGATAGCGGGAAGTCGGCGCGAGAGGCGCCGGGTTAGAGTCGGCATTGGGTAAACCATTGGCCATACCGCTCCAGATCGACATCATCGCGTCACCCGAAAATATTCGATTACGGAAGACTTCACGAGTCGACGGAATACTGTAAAGTTTGATCCCCGCGTCAAGCCAACTGTCGTGTACGAGTTCAAGGATATCGGTTTCTTCGGTACTCTCTCCCGCTGTTTGAATTAAAATTTCAAGTGGCCTTCCATCCGGCAACAAACGTACCCCTCGATCATCACGATTGACTAATCCAAGCTCGTCTAGCAACTGATTAGCCTGTTCTAAATCGAAACCGGCCGAGCTGGTTTGATACTCTGGTTTATACAAAGGAGACTTAGGTAATACCGTATTGTTGCCCTCTAACGCCAAACCAAAATACACCACCTGATTAATTTCATGGCGATGAATTGCGAGTGATAACGCCTTACGAAAACGAACATCCTGAAGCAGTGATCGCATGACTGGATCTTTGGTATTCAAATTGGGGAAAAGCGCCGTATTCGCGCCTTTCGCCGTACTCCAGATACGCACATTAAAGTTACTGCGTTTTCCCGCCTGTTTCAAAAAAGTGTAATTACCCATACGCAAATATCGCGCTTGCAGGTCCGATTCATCGGCACCCGTCTTCGCAGGAATTAGCTTTCCCGAAGCAATATTGACCGCAACGCTATCGATATAAGGTAGTTGTCGACCATTTGAATCCTGTCGGTAATAAAACGGATTTCGTTCAAAAATAAATCGTTGCGAAGGCGGATAAGTCGTATTGACCCAGGGTTGTAGCGTTGGTAAATCGGGGTTTGTCGCTTTATAGGGCCGGTCGCGATTAACATGAAGCCCGACCCAGTTTCTGGCTTGATACTTGTCGACTAATTCTGCCAGACGTTGCTCCGTCTGATAGCGTTGGTGAAACTGTCGAAGATAATGGGCAGGTTTATAGATATACAGCGGGCTAGCTCCCGCGAGTGCCGGTAGAAAAAAAGGATTTGGCTGTGACCAACTATAGCGAACCGTCCAGTCATCAATAAAATCAACAACTGGCAATTCACCATCGATTCGAAGTCTTTTACTCGGGCCACCTTTTGAAATCTCTGGATTGTTGGCAATGTCTTCCCAGTAGTATCGAAAATCCTCGCTGGTAAATGGGTGTCCATCCGACCACTTGTGGCCTTTTCGCAAATGCAGTGTAAAAATACGGCCATCTTCGACATCAACACTTTCGAGAATGTCTGCTTCCAACTCCAGATCGGGGGTATAACAGACAAGCCGTGCATAACCATAGATAGAAATTTGTCGAATATCTTTTTGCTTACCCATCAGCAAACGTAATTGTCCGCCATGCCTACCTGGTTTGAACTCACCATCAAAAGAGACAATTTGAGGGTTTTCGGGTAAGCGATTTAATACCGGTGGTAACTGGCCACTGGCTACCTTGTCCGCCAGGAAATCGGTTTCAATCAGCGTATTGGCACTGACTGACTGAAGCATAAGACTAAATAAAAATAGCGCCACTGCAAAAAATATTCGGGAGAAAATCACGCCGCAATCTCCGAGGGGTCACAACTGGCAGCTGCTCGTACAAAATGACCATTACCCAGCGCTAAAAAGTCCATCGCAGTTTTACCATCGTTGGTGAATGGCGCCGGCCACATGGCTGGATTAGAGGCGACTCCTTCGCTTATCAATTCGAAGTCTAATGGATGGTCCAACTCGAGATGTGGCACTGCCGACAGAAGTGCCCGCGTATAGGGATGAACTGGATTGGCAAACAGCGCTTCGCGTGGTGCCAGTTCAACCAGCTTGCCCTGGCACATCACTGCGATGCGATCAGCAATGTAGTTAATAACAGCCAAATTATGCGAGATAAAAATATAGGTGAGCCCAAGCTCCTGTTGTAAATCTTTCAACAGGTTTAAAACCTGAGCCTGAATCGATACATCGAGAGCCGACACGGGTTCATCACAAATCAATAGATCGGGTTTCAGTGCCAATGCTCGTGCAATACCAATTCGCTGTCGTTGACCACCCGAAAAACTATGTGGATAACGGTTGAGAAATCTAGGGTCGAGTCCAACCAGACGCATCAGTTCAGTGGTCATGGCGCGTTGTGATTCGTCGTCACCGATGTTGTGCACTATCATAGGCTCACGCAAAATATCGAATATAGTCATACGAGGGCTAAGTGCACTAAAAGGGTCTTGAAAGATAAACTGCATTTTCCGCCGAAACGCCATTAAATCATTGCCTTTCAGGCCGCGCACGTCGATCAAATTTCCTCGATCGTTGTATTCAATTTTCCCGGTGTTCGGTGTTAGCGCCCGCATGATAATTTTGCTTAATGTCGTCTTTCCGCAACCGCTCTCGCCAACCAGTCCAAAACATTCGCCTTGTTGTACCTCGAAAGAGACGTTATCGACGGCGTGTAACAAGTCTGATGAGCCACCAAAGAAACTGCTATTGCGTAAGGTGTAAGTTTTACTAATTTGCTGTATTTTTAAATGAGGAACACTACAGGCTTGTTCAGTCCAGGGTATTTGATTTTTGCCGATGGAACCGGCCTGGTGTTCAATTTCACGTACGGGTGTAAGACGTTCGTTCGGCTCCATATCAAATCTTGGCACTGCCTTCATCAGTGCCTTTAAATACGGGTGCTGTGGATTTTCAAACAGTGCTTTTAAGGAACCACTTTCCACAATTTTACCGTGATACATCACCACAACCTTGTCAGCCATATTGGCGACGACACCTAAGTCATGCGTGATCAATAACAAAGCCATGCCTAACTCGGTCTGCAATTCTTTAATTAGTTTAAGAATTCGCGCCTGAATCGTGACATCCAATGCCGTTGTTGGTTCGTCGGCAATCATTAACGTCGGATGACATATCATTGCCATCGCAATCATCGCCCTTTGCCTTAATCCGCCGGATAACTCAAACGGATACATTTTAAGGGCGCGTTTTGGGTCGGGAAACCCCACTTGTGACAGCATAGTCTCGGTCAGTTTCATGCCTTCTAGCTGACTGAAATCACGATGTAAAAATAGCGCCTCACTGATTTGATCGCCGATGGTGTGGACAGGCGATAGCGAAGTCATTGGCTCCTGAAAGATAATCGAGATACTGCCACCCCGAATTTGGCGAATTTCTACACTGTTGGGATCGAGTGCCGCGATGTCGGTGACCAGACCGTGATTGGCGGGATCAGCAAACAAAATCTCACCGCTGGTAATACTCGCCGATTGCGGCAAAATACCCATAATCGCCTGCGCAGTAACCGACTTACCCGAACCCGATTCACCAACCAGTGCGACCGTTTCCCCCGGGTTAATCGAGAAAGAGACATCACGAACTGCGGGCACGGGGTGACCATGCAGGTTAAAATCAACCGCCAGATTTTTAATCGACAATAATGCCTGTTGGCCTTTGCTATTAATGTTTTTACCCCCCCATGCTTGATAGCACACTTACTTATTATTATGGTGTAGCTTTGCTAATTAACCATATTTATTAGCATTATTGATTAGACATTATTATTAGGCATGGTATTTTCAGCAATTGAATCAGAGGAGGAGTCTACTCCAATTCTGCTCTCAACTCATAAAGATCGACGCTATGATATTATTCCCATCATAAGCAGGGAGGTAAACAAATGACTATCGGATCACTTACCGAGGTAGAAATGTCAAACTTCAAGCAGCAATTAGAATCTCAGCAAGAAACTTTACAGATACAATTGCAACAGTCTGATGACAACACAAAGCCCGTTACTTTAGATCAGCAATCGGTGGGCCGTGTTTCCCGTATCGATGCCATACAACAACAGCAGATGGCCAGCGCGAATAGAGATCACACCATAGCTTTATTACAAGAGGTAGGCGCAGCCTTAAAACGAATCGAATCAGACGAATACGGGCTATGTCAGATTTGTGATGAGCCGATTGCCCTGCCCCGTCTTCAAGCCCAGCCGCACACGGCCAACTGCATTAGCTGCCAGTCAAAACAGGAAGAGTTGGCCTAGCAGTCTGTCAGACTCCTAGGCCACGGCTTTTGTAAAAAACCATTTTTTTATTTTTATGCGTTGTACCAATAAACCGATAGCGATGACGGCATAAATACCGGCCTCTAAATAATCTGCTTTTACCTGCCAGATAAAATGCAATATTGCCAGTATGGTAATCAGATACGTCAGTTGGTGTAGTTTTTTCCAGCCTTTACCTAATCGCCTTACCATCGCCTGATTGGATGTCACAGCGAGGGGAATAAGCAATAAAAGCGCACTAAAGCCCAACGTAATGTAAGGCCTATCGATAATGTCTTCGAGCATATCAGCAAAGTCGAACGAATGATCGGCAACCAGCCAAATCATAAAATGACAGCAGGCGTAAAAGAAAACAGTCAGCCCGAGCATACGTCGGAAGCGCATTAACACCGCCAACCCAAGCCATTGCCTCAGTGGTGAGATCGCCAGCGTAATGAGCAAGAATCTAAGCGCCCAATCGCCAGTCTCGTGAGTAATCGCTTCGACAGGATTAGCGCCTAAGTCACCGTAAAAAGCATTCCAGACCAGACTAAAAAGAGGCGCCAGGCAAAGCATAAAAAACAGAGGCTTCGCTGTTGTAGACTTCAGTGCATTAGAGAGTTGCATTAGAAATTCGTATTGAAGATGGCATTGTTAGCAGTTCGTATTAGAATTTTTTATTAAAAATGCGTTCGTAAATCCATATCTTTATACAAGTGCGCAACTTCTTCCTCATAACCATTAAACATCAGGGTTTTCTGTTTGAAAATATCACCGATTCTGCGTTCTTTTTTCTGCGACCAGCGCGGATGGTTAACCTTAGGGTTCACATTGGAATAAAAACCATATTCATTCGGCCCCACGATATTCCAACTGGTTTGCGGCTGATTCTCGGTGAATTCGATACTGACAATTGACTTGATACTCTTAAAACCATACTTCCATGGCACAACCAAACGCACAGGTGCACCATTTTGATTCGGCATTGTTTTGCCATACATACCGACAGCGAAAAGAGTCAAGGGATTCATCGCTTCATCGATTCGTAACCCTTCCTCGTAAGGCCACTGCAAAACAGATCGTTTTTGTCCGGGCATTTGCTCAGGGTCGAGAAGGGTTTTAAAAGCCACATACTTGGCTTTAGAAGTCGGCTGCAATGACTTTAAAATAGAAGCCATTGGCACGCCCAACCAGGGAATAACCATCGACCAGGCTTCGACACACCGTAAACGATAAATGCGTTCTTCAATATCGAAAGGCTTGACTAAATCTTCGAGCGAATACTCACCTCGCTTTTCACACTCGCCGCTGACCGTAATTTTCCAGTCATCGGTATTGAAGTTTTTAGACCGACGCGACGGATCACTCTTGCCAGTACCAAATTCATAAAAGTTATTGTAACTGGTTGCATCTTCTTCAGGCGTCAACTCTTCATCCAAATTCACTACTTTGGATTTGTAGTCGCCAATCGCCAAAGAAGCACTCGCTGTCGTCCAAGGGTTCAGCAACATTGCGGTGCCTAATAGGCCGGTCGTTTTCATAAACTCCCGACGCTTGTCGTAAATCGACTCAGCAGTGATCTCTGAAGGCGCGATATCAGACCTACCTTTAAATTGAGTCACAAACAAAACCTATAGTTGTTTTTTTCAAAGAGCTTTTCCAAAGTAACTAGACAGATGTCTAATTTATAAGTTCACCGAACCAGCTAAACAACTATTTCATCCACTGCCGAGCATTTCGAAACATGCGCATCCATGGACCATACTCAGACCAATCGGGTGACTGCCACGAATTTTGAATACTGCGGAAAATGCGTTCAGGGTGCGGCATCATAATCGTGAAACGACCGTCCTCATTAGTGAAGGCATTTAAACCCAATGCAGAGCCATTCGGATTAATCGGATACTGCTCACTCGGCTGACCATGGGCATTCACATATCGGAAACAAGCCTGCTTCTGATCGAGTAACTGTTGACTAGAGCAATTTCTGTTTTCGACCTGCCCCTCACCGTGGGCAACGACGACAGGCATCATCGAGCCATGCATACCATCGAAGAAAAATGAAGGTGATTCGAGTATTTCGACCATCGTTGTACGGGCTTCGAATTGCTCTGATTTATTGCGCACAAATCGAGGCCAGTCAGAAGCACCCGGAATAATTTCGAAAAGATTCGACATCATTTGGCAACCATTACAAACACCCAAACCCAAGCTATCACTACGATCAAAAAAGGCTGAGAACTCATCATAAGCTCGTGGACTGTACAATATTGATTTAGCCCAACCTTCGCCTGCGCCGAGTACGTCCCCGTAGGAAAAACCACCACAGGCAGCAATGCTCTGAAAATCGGCCAGATTAATTCGACCCGCGAGAATATCGCTCATATGAACGTCATAGGCGTCAAACCCGGCACGCTCGAAAGCCGCAGCGAGTTCAACCTGACCGTTCACGCCCTCTTCTCTTAGTATTGCAATTTTGGGTCGGGTGCCACCAATAAATTTAGCGGTGATATCCTGCTTCGGGTTGAAATTTAAGTTTGAGAATAGCGATGGTTTCTTATTATCCAGAATCAAGTCATATTCTTGCTGAGCGCATTCTGGATTATCACGTAGCTTTTGCATTTGATAACTGGTTTCAGACCATGCTCGCTTTAAATATACAATAGAATCGCTTATAACTATATCGCCTAAGTATTTGATTACAAATGATTCTGAGTCTTCCGACTGACCAATACCATGAGCAATACCGGCCAGCCCGTGCTCGATTAATGTGTTTTCAATCAACTCTAAATTTGATTGAGATACCTGTATCACAGCACCCAACTCTTCAGAGAATAATATCGAAAGCGCATCATCACCGAGGTTGGATAAATCACAGGAAACACCCTGACGACCTGCAAACGCCATTTCGCAAAGCGTGGCTAAAAGACCACCATCGGAACGATCGTGATAGGCCAGAATGGCATTTTTTTCGAGCAGGCTTTGAATAGCCTTGATGAAGGATTTGAATAATTCGACGTCATCCAGATCAGGACAGACATCACCTGTTTGATGGTATACCTGCGACAATGCCGACGCACCGAGTCGATTCTTACCCTGCCCCAGATCGAGCAATATCAACTGCGATCCTGGCTCACCAGATTTAAGATCAGGGGTCACTGTTTTACGTACATCCAGTACCGGCGCAAAAGCCGAAATAATGACCGATAGCGGTGAAGTAACCGATTGATCACCTTCTTTATCCTGCCAGGTAGTCTTCATCGATAACGAATCCTTGCCGACTGGAATTGCGATTCCCAACTGCGGACATATTTCCATGCCAACCGCCTTCACCGTATCAAACAAACGGGCATCCTCACCCTCGTGTCCGGCCGCGGCCATCCAGTTAGCCGAAAATACCGTGCGCGACAAATCTCCGACATAAGCCGAAGTCATATTCGTCAGTGCTTCGCCAATCGCCATACGGCCCGATGCGGGGGCATCTAAAATAGCCAGCGGCGCTTTCTCGCCCATACTCATGACTTCGCCAGTGAAACCGATGTAATCAGTTAAGGTTACCGATGCATTCGCGACTGGCACCTGCCATGGCCCTACCATCTGGTCACGGCTCACTAGTCCACTCACCGAACGATCGCCAATACTTATCAGAAAGGTCTTGTCGGCGACCGCAGGCAATTGCAGTACACGATAAACCGCTTCTTTAATATCAATGTTCGAGGTATCAAACGCAGGTTGGACTAGCGCCACATGCTGCACATCACGGTGCATCTTAGGCGCCTTGCCGAGTAGAATGTCCAACGGCATATCAACAGGACTGTTGTCGAAATGTGCATCATTAACCTTCAATGTTTTTTCTGCCGTCGCCTTGCCCAGTACGGCGTAAATACAACGCTCGCGCTCGCAAAGCGAGATAAAACCAGCCAGTTGCTCATCCGACACAGCCAGCACATAACGCTCCTGGCTTTCGTTACACCAAATTTCCATCGGCGACATACCGGGTTCGTCATTCGGTATCGCGCGTAAATTTAGCTCGGCACCCCGGCCAGCGTCATTCACTAGTTCAGGCAAGGCGTTCGATAAACCACCGGCACCAACATCGTGAATCGAAATAATGGGGTTGTTCTCGCCCTGTGCGAAACAACGGTCGATGACTTCTTGAACTCGTCGTTCCATCTCAGGATTACCCCGTTGTACCGATGCAAAATCCAGATTCTCACTACTACTGCCACTCGCCATCGACGAAGCAGCGCTACCACCCAACCCAATCAACATAGCCGGACCACCGAGCACGATAATGTTCGCGCCTGGCGGAATAATGCCTTTATCGATATGTTCGGGTCGAATGGTACCCACGCCGCCAGCCACCATGATTGGCTTGTGATATCCACGAACTTCATCACCACGACTGGTTTTCACCGTTTGTTCGTAGGTGCGAAAATAACCACAGGTATTCGGTCGTCCAAATTCATTGTTAAACGATGCCGCACCAATCGGGCCTTCGAGCATAATATCGAGTGCCGAGGCAATACGATCAGGCTTACCGTTGTCTGTTTCCCAAGGTTGTTCAAATCCAGGGATATTCAAATTCGAGACCGAGAACCCACAGAGCCCAGCTTTTGGTTTAGACCCGATGCCAGTAGCGCCTTCGTCTCGAATTTCACCGCCAGAGCCGGTAGCAGCACCTGGAAATGGCGATATCGCAGTTGGATGGTTATGCGTCTCAACCTTCATCAATATATCGATCCGAGCCTCTTCATAGCCATACTGCGCGCCCTCAGTTGCAGGGGCGAACTTGCTACCAACAAACCCTTCGATCACAGCCGAGTTATCGTGATACGCCGACAATACGCCATTTTTATTCATCTCGAAGGTATTTTTAATCATGTCAAACAGCGAGATATCCTGCGTTTCGCCATCTATCGTCCAGTCCGAATTGAATATCTTGTGTCGACAATGCTCAGAGTTTGCCTGAGCAAACATCATCAATTCAACATCGGTCGGATTGCGCTTTAAACCGGCGTAGGCATTGATCAAATAAGTGATCTCATCGCCCGTCAATGCTAACCCTAGTTCGATGTTGGCCAGGGCTAATGCTTTTTGCCCATCGCCGGACAAATCTATCTCAAGCAAGGGTCGCGGCTCGTGAGTCTGGAACAACTGTTCGCAATCTTGCAGCGACTGAAACACTTGCTCGGTCATACGGTCATGCAAAAACGACTCGATCAAACCAACCGAATCACAAGGCTCGACCAACTCAACACTAAAATGAATACCACGCTCAATACGACGAATATCCGCCAGGCCACAATGATGAGCGATATCAGTCGCCTTACTCGACCAGGGCGAAATAGTACCGGGCCGCGGAATCACGTGAAAATCGATCCCACCTGATTCAACAACCTCAGAAGCAGGTCCATAAGTTAGCAAACTACGCAGGATCTTATCGTTAGCTGCGGATAACTCAGCATTACCCATGTCAATCAAATGAATAAAGCGACTCATAATTTTAAAGAGCTTCACCCCTTGACTGGTAAATTGCTGGTGTAGTTTTTGAAGTCTGAAGTCGGATAAAGCCGGACTACCGGGAATACAAATCATATATATCGGCTAGCAAATTGAATTGAAAAAAAAGGAGCGCAAATAATAGCCGAAAACCGCATATGCTCCAACACAAACAGAAGTGCTTAGGTTATAATATATCCGTACTGGGGACGACTTGGCTTCGACGTGGGTAGCGAAACCTTAGGTGCATGCCGAGAATGTAGACAAACTCGTTAAACTTTCTGCAAATTATAGTTGCAAACGATGACAACTACGCTATCGCCGCTTAAACTCCGGTAGATTGCTGTCGGACTGGATACGTGTCTATGCGTCCAGGTTCTTCGGAACATTCCGGCATCGCTCTCATAGAATCGTGATGGAGGCTTGTTCGGGGCCAAAGCACTAAACAAATACCGAGCCAGCTGCGTGTCTTCCCCGTCCGGCGGGTAGCACGTAGTTAAATTAAAGTCGGAATAAGCATGTAGAGCCAATGGCAGAGGGCTGGCGGACGCGGGTTCGATTCCCGCCGTCTCCACCAAATAACCAAGCCTCATCACGAAAGTGATGGGGCTTTTTTATTTGTGCAGTCGGTGTGGATGAGAACCCGCGTAGCGAGTGAGATTGACGTGCAGGATGCACTAATGCAGTGAAGGCCATGGATGGCCGTGAACTGCCGAGCCGTCTCCACAGGAACGCACTGCGCCAAAATTATTGATAGCGTTAAATTAACCCACCGCAGCCATAGGATGCACATCCCGGTCAATTTCACTGCCATGCAATTCAATCGCCATTTTTAGATCATAGTCGTTTTGAAAATTCATCCAGCTTTGCGGATCAGTTTTGAAGTATTTAGCCAGTCGTAAAGCTGTATCAGGCGTAACACCTCTGCGCTCTTTAAGTATTTCACTAATACGGGTAGCAGGTACGCGCAACGCCAAAGCAAGCGCATTCGCAGACAGTCCCATTGGCTTCACATAT
>JBDNJA010000123.1:0-4717 GCA_041688005.1 Gammaproteobacteria bacterium | reverse complement strand
TCCATTTTGAAAATTTCCAGTAGGCATTCCATCGCTAATTCATGCTCACCCTGAGCCGATAAGTGGGTGCTTTTATTTAATAGAGCTTCAAGGTTTTTAGGGTCTTTGGATAAATCACTTTCGATTTCTTCCATCGATGGAATGCCTTCTAGCTGGCCCGATAAGTTGATTGCAGCCAATAACTTGATGGCCTCGTCCTTTTTCTTATCGTCATCGCTAAGTGACTCTAGTAACGCCAGAGCGCTATCCTTGTCACCTTGGGACATGATCACTGTTGCCATATTGATTTTGAGATCAGCATTCGTGGGATCTTGCGCGAGTGCCTGGTTCATCAACGCTAAGCCTTCTTCCATATTACCCTGCTCGAATGCGGCATTCGCAGAGAGCATGAGGTTGTCTGATTCGCTGGTAATGTATTGATCTATAAACGCGCGTATTTCTAGTTCGGGCAACACGCCCATTTTTTCACCAACGATTTTCCCGTCAACGAAAAGTTTCATGGTTGGTAGGCTCTTAATTCCAAAATGCCCCGCCAATTCCTGCTCTTCGTCACTATTAACTTTGGCGAGTATAAATTTACCGTCATATTCTTTAGCGAGTTTGGCCAGCATTGGCATCAAAGTCTGGCAGGGTTGACACCAGTCGGCCCAAAAGTCGACCAATACAGGCACTTTGAGAGAGTTTTCAAGTACCACAGACTGGAAATTCTGGGCGTTTACATTGTGAATATAAGGTGACTCGCTCATAATACTGTTTCCGAAAAAAGTGACTTATTATATCAGGTAATATAGTCACAATTTCAAGTACGAAGACGCTATAATTCGGCGCAGCCATTCCCAATCAATGTGACCAACCAACAAGACGAACCAATGGGTAACACTACTTTTGACTAATCAATACGATGCCGCTTCGATTGAAGTTCTGACGGGGCTCGATCCTGTCAAAAAGCGTCCGGGCATGTATACGGATACCACTCGACCGAATCACCTCGCGCAGGAAGTCATCGATAATAGTGTTGACGAAGCGATAGCAGGCCATGCGACCCAGATCGGCGTTATCCTACACGCTGACCAGTCTGTAAGCGTCATTGACGATGGCCGTGGTATGCCGGTTGATATCCATCCCCAGGAGGGCATTCCGGGGGTCGAAGTCATCCTCACGAAATTGCATTCTGGGGGTAAGTTTTCCAACAAAAATTATCAGTTCTCGGGTGGTTTGCATGGTGTTGGCATATCAGTCGTGAATGCTTTATCAAAACAGCTTGATGTCCGTGTTCGCCGAGACGGAAAAGAATTTTTGATTGGATTTGAAAATGGCAACAAAACGACCGACTTGAAAGAAATCGGCACCGTGGGCAAAAAGAACACCGGCACCACCATCCATTTTTGGCCAGCACCAGAATATTTCGATAGCGCAATTTTCTCCGTATCAAAACTGAAACACATATTACGTGCCAAGGCCGTTTTATGCCCAGGCCTACGCGTTAAATTCTACGAAGACAAAACCAAGGATTCACATGAATGGTATTACGAAGACGGCCTATCAGATTACCTGCTAGATGCATTAGCCGAGTTTGAGTTATTACCCGCAACGCCATTTGTGACATCCGTCAAGGGAGAGCACGAAGTAGCTGACTGGGCGATACTCTGGCTGCCCGAAGGTGGAGAGGCGATTACTGAAAGCTATGTGAATTTAGTCCCCACCCCACAGGGCGGCACCCATGTGAATGGATTGCGCACCGGCATCACCGATGCGATTCGCGAGTTTTGTGAGTTTCGTAGTCTGCTACCCCGCGGCATTAAAATTGCCCCCGATGATGTCTGGGACAAAGTGAGTTTCATTCTGTCAGTAAAAATGTCTGACCCACAATTTTCGGGTCAAACCAAGGAGCGTTTATCGTCTCGTGAAACTGCCACTTTTGTATCGGGTATTGCGAAAGATTCCTTCAGTTTATGGTTAAACCAGCATGCCGATATGGGTGATTTACTGGCGCAAATGGCGATTTCGAGCGCACAAATAAGACTCAAAAGCGCCAAGAAAATTGTCCGCAAAAGAATCACTTCCGGTCCAGCATTACCCGGGAAGCTAGCTGACTGTAGTAGCCAGAACGTGACCCGAACAGAACTATTTTTGGTCGAAGGTGATTCGGCGGGTGGTTCGGCCAAGCAAGCCAGAAATCGCGTCTTTCAGGCGATCATGCCCTTGCGCGGCAAAATTCTAAATACCTGGGAAGTCTCTTCCGATCAGGTACTCGCGTCCCAGGAAGTTCATGACATCTCAGTCGCTATCGGTGTCGATCCATCCTCGGATGATATCTCTAATTTACGATACGGCAAGATATGCATTCTGGCCGATGCTGACTCGGATGGATTGCATATTGCAACGCTACTATGCGCGTTATTTTTACGGCATTTTCAGCCACTGGTTGAACGCGGGCATATCTATGTCGCTAAGCCGCCGTTGTATCGAATCGACATCGCCAAGGACAAGTATTATGCGTTAGACGAAGCCGAGCGCGACGGTATTATCGATCGATTGGCGGCTGAAAAAAGAAAAGGTAAAGTTACGGTGACCCGATTTAAAGGGCTGGGAGAAATGAATCCAATGCAGCTACGCGAAAGTACCATCGCACCTGATACGCGTCGTTTAGCGCAGTTAACGATGGAGCCAGGTGATAATACCTTCGAAATAATGAATATGATGTTGTCCAAAAAGCGTGCCGCCGATCGTAAAGATTGGTTACAGGCAAAAGGCGATTTGGCGGAGGTATAGAAATGTCTGAAAACTTAGAGCTAAATTACGAAGGCGTAGAGAAAGAACCGCTAAGCATTTTTACAGAAAAAGCATACCTCGACTATTCGATGTACGTCATTCTTGATCGAGCATTGCCGCATATTGGTGATGGCTTAAAACCTGTTCAAAGGCGGATTATTTATGCCATGTCAGAGCTTGGGTTGTCCGTCAGCTCAAAGCACAAAAAGTCGGCACGAACCGTGGGTGACGTGTTAGGTAAGTTTCATCCGCATGGTGATAGCGCCTGTTACGAAGCCATGGTTTTGATGGCGCAGGATTTTTCTTATCGCTACCCATTGATCGATGGCCAGGGTAATTTTGGGTCCCCCGACGATCCAAAATCATTCGCAGCCATGCGCTATACCGAATCACGCCTATCAGGTATTTCAAAATTACTGTTACAGGAACTGGGCCTTGGCACGGTCGACTGGGTTCCGAATTTTGATGGAACTATGCAAGAGCCATCGTTGTTACCAGCACGGCTTCCGCATATCTTACTCAATGGCACGACAGGCATTGCGGTGGGTATGGCTACCGATTTGCCACCGCACAACCTACGTGAAGTGGCGAGCGCCTGTATTGCGTTATTAGACAATTCACGAACCTCACTAGACGAGCTACTCGAGCTGGTAAAAGGGCCAGATTATCCAACCGACGCTGAAATCATTACATTGAATGAGGACCTTCGGTCGATGTATGAAACTGGTCACGGCTCTATCCGTATTCGATCTCTTTATGAACGTGAGGACGGCGACATCATCCTGACTGCACTACCACATCAGGTGTCTGGTGCCAAGGTGCTAGAGCAAATAGCACAGCAAATGTTGGCTAAAAAACTACCGATGGTGGACGACTTACGCGATGAGTCTGATCACGAAAACCCCACTCGATTAGTCATCGTGCCGCGATCAAATCGGGTCGACGTTGAGGCCTTAATGGATCACTTGTTTGCCACCACCGACCTCGAAAAAACCTATCGCGTTAACATGAATGTGATAGGCACCAATGGCCGGCCGCAAGTTAAAAATCTGAAGCAAATTTTACAGGAATGGATTGCTTTTCGAGTCAGCACCGTGCGCAGACGCCTCGAATGGCGACTGGATAAGGTCGACAAGCGTTTACATATTCTGGATGGATTACTGATCGCATTCCTAAACTTGGATGAAGTCATTCGAATCGTCCGTTATGAAGAGCATCCAAAGGCAGCTTTAATTAAAGTTTTCAGTATTTCAGAGATTCAAGCCGAAGCCATTCTCGAAACAAAGCTGCGACACCTGGCCAAGCTAGAAGAAATGAAAATTCGTGCAGAGCAAGATGCGCTTCAAAAGGAAAAACAATCACTTGAAAAATTACTGGGTTCAGAGCGTCGCCTAAAAACATTGATCAAGAACGAAATCAACGAAGATGCTGAAGCCTATGGTGATGATAGACGGTCACCCATTGTGAGCCGACAAATAGCGAAAGCGATGGATGAAAATGCTCTGATACCATCCGAAGCATTGACTGTCGTGCTATCAGCCGCTGGTTGGGTACGAGCCGCCAAGGGGCATGATATTGACGTCTTAGGCTTGAATTATAAATCAGGTGATAGCTTTCAGGGCATGGCCCAGGGCAAGAGCAATCAAAGTGCTGTATTTATCGATTCGCACGGGCGTAGCTATGCATTGCCAGCCCACAGCCTGCCATCTGCCAGAGGACAGGGCGAGCCACTGACAGGTCGATTCAAGCCAGCCGCTGGTGCTGAGTTCGTCGATTGTTTAATGGCTCGTAATGATCAACTATTCCTCATGACGACCTCACATGGTTATGGTTTTTTATGCTTTTTTGAAGATATGCTGACGCGTAATAAAAATGGTAAAGCATTAATTAGCATTTCTAGTGGCGCAAAGTTGATTCGCGCCAACCCAATTCAAAACCTTGACAC
>JBDNJA010000122.1:0-17635 GCA_041688005.1 Gammaproteobacteria bacterium | reverse complement strand
GTGTCATTAGTGAGTGCTAATTCCTACCACTAATTCTGTAAGTTATTGATTTTTGGTGCAGAGATGAAATTCAGAGAGGGAATTAGTGAGACTATTGCGTATGGTTCAAAATGAAATAGCCTTTCATATCAATAAGATAGGAACGTAAAACCGTTGTTTGTACTCATAGTATTCGACGGAGAAAATATTTTTTGGTAGTCACGCGTGAGGCGTTACATGGTAGGGGCATACTTTGAAGAAGGTTATCGCTTTGGCCTATATCGATGTCGATGTTATCAATGCGCCAGGAGAGCTGGAGGCAGAAATTCTCGGTCAGCGTTATCGCGCCTGAATTGTACCCGATTCACCCTATGATCCTGAAAACCTGGTTCAGGCGTCGGTGTTGGTTTAATTTTATTTGGGACGGTGAGTTTGTAGTCGTCCCGATTTATGGGGCTACCGTCTTTCCCGAAGAACGCTTCCAGCTAAGTATGCCTTCTTCTACGTTGTATACAGTCTGGTAACCGAGTGTTTTTACCATCCAGTTTCCAATTACTTTTGATCTTGAACCACTGCGGCAGATCAGAATCATGGGTGTTGACGTGTTAGACAATTTCGAGATGTCGGCCTGCCATTTTGCTGCATTAAAATTACCATTTCTGTCGAAGAAGGTGAGTAATTGACTGCTTTCGACGACACCTGTATCAGCCCATTCCTCGGCTCTACGCACGTCAATAATAATGGTCTTTTCATCGAGTAGTTTTTGCAACTCAGCATTGTCGATGTTGACTAACTCGGCGAGTAATATGCCTGAATAAAGCAAGCTGGCAATAAACAGAGAGACAAAGCGGGTGTAAGTCATTTTGTTCAACATTGGTATTATAGACATTGGTGCTCCTCTAAAAATTGAGATTTTTAGAGGAGCCCATTAGACATGAAGTACCTCTAAACAAAAATAATCGTAGATAATAATGACTGGCCGATATTCCAGACATGACGAAAAATTGGGACGCCCATTAAATTAAGCAAAACGAGCCCTAATAGTGCATAGGAACCGTATCGTTCGTTGTAATAGTAATAACGTTGCGCCAACTTTCGAGGTAGAAAATAGGGTAAAATGTAATGCCCATCGAGTGGTCCTATCGGGATTAAGTTGAATAGCATGAGTAGTAAATTAATGAGCGCTAGATAGGAGAAAAAAAACTGTGCCCCTTGTCCGGCAAATAGTCCCCAATCAGCTTGAAGCCCAATCAGGTAAATATTGATCGTGACGATAGCCAGTATTAGGTTCATCCCGGGTCCTGCTGCGGCGACGAATAAAACGCCCCAGAAAGACTTGTAGTTTGCCGGGTTGGTAGGCACGGGTTTGGCATAACCAAATCCAATGAGGACAACCATCAGTAGCCCCATTGGGTCTATATGCGCGATAGGGTTTAACGTTAGACGGCCCGCTTTCTCTGCAGTATTGTCACCGTACAACTTGGCGACAATGCCATGCCCGTATTCATGGAAAGTGAGTGATATAATCAAAGCGGCGATGATTGATATGAAAAGCAAATATTGCTGTTCAGCTAAAAGTTGAAGCATTTAAAAACCTGCAGTTTTAAAGTGAGCGGCCTTAATGTGGGTGACCCCCAAAGGTTTAAGGCGTATGAGTTGCTAGCATACTGTTAAATTTAAGGTCTGCCTACCAAAACCACATGGCTCAAAATCGAGAGTTAAGGTCGGTAAAAGGTCCTGTGCTCGAATGATAAGTTATGTCCGATTAATAATAGTTGGAAGCTTGTGTTTGCGAGCTTCATTTATTTCATGAAGAAGGCTGTATAAATTGTTGAAATTAAGGGTAAATAACTATAATTCAGACGGTAGCTCAAACGCTCATTGGAAATAACAGGTTCGGATAATGTTACCTATCAGATAGAACTTGGTGGTAGTGCGCAATAAACTATCTATAGATCTTATTTCTGATCATTGAACCAACTGTTGCCAGATTCGTCAGATCGATGCAAAAGTTAGAGCCCAGTTGAAAAAATATCACTTAGCGAGTGAGTTGAATAAAAACATACTAGGGGGGTACCTCTAAAAATAGTGATTTTTCTGTAACTGTTTTTTGCTCCTCGACAATTGCTCCTCGATAACTGCTCCTGCGTTATTCTAATTAGTTACATCCCTGTAACGATGCATTGTTCTAATTAGTTATATCCATGTAACGATGCACCAACAGTAGGTGCTCTGAGGCGAAAACAGACAGACATACATGCCATCCATGGCAATAAGTGCAAGAAAGCACCGCGCGGACGACTGCATGGATGAATGCAGCTGAGATATTTGCTGAAATGACTCGCCAGGCGATTCTATCGGCTAAATATAAAACAGCCTATGGTGAAAAGAGCGCAACTCTAAGCACTGGTGTGGCAACCATTACAGACGACACAGGTGATTATAGTTCCATGGTAAAACGAGCTGATATGGCACTATTCATGGCCAAGAAAAATGGTTGGGACTGTGTCAAGGTTCGTTTATAGCTGAGTTGAGTTACTGGGTGATATGAAAGGCATGAAGCCTTGAAAATTATTGCTAGTTTGGGTTACTTCCTATAGTTTAATATATAGAGTTCGGTGTATTTCTATCACTGCCTTCACAATCATATCGATTAAATGAATTAATTATTTTTACGCACTAGATCATACTTGCCAGCATTGATAGGCAAATCTATGGCCTAGTGTCTCCAACTATAGTGAAATATTTAATATGCAGGATAAAGACTGGCTAATTCGTTGGCAACAAAACCAAATTGGTTTTCATGATACTGAGATTAACAGCCATTTAAAACGGTACATATCGGGTAGTAATTTAAAGTCAGGAGATACTATATTCTTACCCCTATGTGGAAAGTCCGCTGACATTACCTGGCTTGCAGAGCAGGGTTTTCAGGTGGTTGGGGTCGAATTGTCGGCGATTGCTATCAAGTCTTATTTTTCTGAACAAGGGTTAAATTATGAGCAACTTGAGTCAGGCCCATTCATTGATCGAGTGAGTGGCAATATCCGTCTATTAGAGGGCAGTTTCTTTGATTTGCAGCGGGAAAACTTAGCTGATTGTAGTCTGGTTTATGATCGAGCGGCGTTAATCGCACTCGACGAACCGACCCGGGCAAGATATGCCGAATGGATGCAGTCGATCATGGGTGACAAGGCCGATATGTTGCTCATCACGTTGGATTATGATCAATCAGAAATGAACGGACCACCGTTTGCGGTTTCGACAGATGAGGTAGTGCGCCATTATGAGCAAGCATTCCAAGTCCATACTATGCTGCAAACAGAGATAGTGGATGAGTCTCCGCGTTGGCGTTCAAAGGGGTTATCTTCATTAGTCGAGAGTGTTTATCAATTGGAGCAAAAGTAATGAGTATAAAGTTTCAAGGTAACCTGCATAAAATGCATTCACAAATTGGACCTCCAGTCAACTATCAGCTTGAGCTATCGAAGCAAACTCTTGTGCTCAATGACTGGCTAGGGAAGACAGTTCGAATCGAGTATCTTCAGCATATCGAATGCATTCATTGTGGCCGAGAAATAAAAAAGAGCTTCAACCAAGGGTTTTGTTATCCCTGCTTCAGAAGTTTAGCGCAATGTGATACCTGCATTATGTCACCTGAAAAATGTCACTATCATCTAGGTACTTGCCGTGAACCTGAGTGGGGTGTCAAATTTTGTATGAAACCGCATATTGTTTATCTGTCGAATACATCTGGGGTCAAAGTCGGCGTCACTAGAGAAACCCAAATCCCAACCCGCTGGATCGATCAGGGCGCAAGGCAGGCGATGCCTGTTTTGAGAGTATCGAAACGTTATTATGCGGGTTTGATTGAAACCGCATTCAAGCAATTCCTCAACGATAAAACCAATTGGCGAACCATGCTCAAGAATGAGTTTGAGCCTGTTGATTTGCTTGAAGTATTCGACCAGTATTGGCCAGAAGTTGAGGCTGGACTGGATGATGAACTCAAGTCCGATCTGGAAGTAATGGCCAGAGCAGATGCAATGCAGCAATTCGAGTTTCCGGCAAATGCTTATCCTACAAAGATTAGCAGTTTTAATCTCGATAAAAATCCACTGCTGGAAGGTCGGCTGGATGCGATAAAAGGCCAGTACTTGATCATGGATACAGGCGTGATTAATATCCGAAAATATGCAGGTTATCTGGTTAGTTTAGAGTCTCAATAGACTGGTTGTTGTCAGCTCCCTGCGGCCTATATGACCTAAGTGGCGTTCAGTACCTCTGTTACTAACCCTGGGCCTCGATAAATGAGACCAGAATAGAGCTGTATTAGTTTCGCCCCGCGTTCGAAGCGCTCTTTTGCTTCGGCTGCTGAACTAATGCCGCCAACCGAAATGATGGGAATTTCATCTTGAAGTGCGCGATGAAATTCACTGAGGATATGGCGTGACTTTTGTGTCAGCGCATCACCACTTAAACCACCGGCTTCTTTGGCTATTGGATGTCCCGATACCTGACTACGATCAAGCGTTGTGTTGTTAGCGATGAGGCAATCGATCTTATGTTTACGTAGCAAGTCTGCAATGCCAGGAATCGCTTTGTCGTCGAGATCGGGTGCTACTTTGAGTGCTATCGGGCGATTAACCTGATGTAAGTCCTGTAATTCCTGACGGGTTTGGCTAATGCCATAAAGCAATGAATCGAGGGCTTCTTCACTTTGCAAACCTCGCAATCCAGGCGTGTTGGGTGATGATATATTGACGGTAATGTAATCGGCCTGTAGATACACTTTTTGCATCGCAAGGCGATAGTCATCGAGTGCATTGTCGACGGCGGTGCTTATATTTTTACCAATGTTGATCCCTAAAATGTAAGGCTTGGGTTTTGTTGGCACCTGCTTAACCAGGTAGTCTACGCCTTTGTTGTTAAAGCCCATGCGGTTGATGATGCTGCGATGGCGAGGCAGTCTGAATAGGCGCGGCTTTGGATTTCCGTCCTGCGGCTTAGGTGTTACCGTCCCGACTTCTATAAAGCCGAATCCCAGCTTGCTTAAGCCGGGCAAGTAGTCGGCATTTTTGTCTAGTCCAGCGGCCAGTCCGACCGGATTAGGAAAATCGAGTCCCATCACAGTGACTGGTTTTTCGACCCGAGTTTGCGGTATTAACGCACGAAATTGATTCAGCATCTCGAGGCTGATTTCATGGGCTAGCTCTGCGTCGACAGAAAATAAAATGGGTTTAAGTAACGAGTAAATCATTAATTTTGGTGGATCATAGATAATAGCTCAGGATAGTGACCTAGATCGGATAAGGTATCAATATCCCTTACCATTTCAAGCAGGTGAACTTGATAATTGAGCAACTTGGCGTTGTCGATGGTTTGTTGTAATACACGACTACTGCTCCACTCAACCTGATTGAAAAGTAGAGGATCGATGACTCGGCAGCCGATCAATGCGAAGCCGCCATCGAAGGTGGGTAGAAGCACAATGTCATTACTATCAAGAGCAGCGAGGGCTTGATCAAAATGCGTTTGGTGTAAATCAAGGCAATCCGATCCTATTAAGACGACCTTGTCGCTGGGCTGGGCTGATAGCGCTGTTTCCAGTGCAAACAGCATCCGATCACCCAGATCGTTACCCTGCTGTAAACGATAAGTCTCCTGTTGAAAAACCACGTCTTGTGTTTCTTCACTTAGCCAGATTTGATAATTACAATGAGACGCTCTTAACAAATCAAGTGTGTAGGTCAGGCAGTGTCGAAAAACACGGGTAGCGTTACAGGCGCCAATATAGGGGATGAGGCGGGTTTTTACTTTGCCCTCAACCGGCGGCTTGGCAAAAATCTGAATAACAGGCATTGCCTTTGCTATCGGTCCCTATTTGATGACAAGTTGGGGTAATAAATTTCACGCAATCGAACGGGATCGACTCCGAGCCAGTAAGAGAGTCTTAACCGCCACATCAGGACGATTGTTTTTGTAATACCATTTTTCTCCCAACGACGACTAGAGGTAACAACAGGATCGAGGGCTATGCAGGGCTTGTGTCCCCGTCGAGCCTTTTTACAGATTGCGATATCTTCCATGATTGGAATGGGAGGAAAGCCTTGCAGCGAGGTGAAGAAGGTTCGTTCAAAAAATAAGGTCTGGTCTCCAGTGCCGATTGAACTCCATCGAGAACGCAGGTTGATTGCCTTTTCGATGACGCGGAAAAACCAATGTTGACCGCTGAGTTGCACCGGGAAAAACCCCCATTGACGATTATTAGTTAACTGGCTAGTCCAATCTGCGGGCAAAACAGTATCTGCATGCAAAAACAGCAGCCAGTCACCCACCGAGAGTTTGCTTGCAGCATTCATTTGATGCGCTCGTCCAGGCGGGCTGGTAGTGACCTGGCAAGGGAATTGACGGGCTATCTGAACCGAGTGATCGGTGCTGCCACCATCGCAAATAATGACCTCAATCGAAGCCTGGCCCTCAAAACTGGTAAATAGCCGTTGCAGGTTTTGTTTTAAGTGACAGGCTTCATTCAATACCGGGATGATGACGCTAATCGATATCCCGGCATGCTTAACCCCCATTAACTATTAACCGAGCGCACCACTACAGCTGCTACCTTGGCCCGCTGTGCAACCATAACAATGGTCAGCGTGGCTAACCGGGATATGTATTAAATCATCGACTATAACATCACGAATATGCAAAGGTTCTTGATTCTGTGGATTGGTGATATTCATATTCAACATTTGGTTGAAATCGCAGTCATAAACAAAGCCTTGCCAATCAACGCTGAGTTCATTCTTACACATAAGGCCATTTAGATTTTCAGGGCGGTAAGCATCTTTCAATAGCGTCATATAATCGTGAAATTCTCCTTTCGATATTAAGGTGCTGCCAAAGCGTGCAATGGGCATGTTGGTAATGGTAAATAACTGGTCGAACTGAATATCGAATTCTGCCTGAAGAAACTGTGTATAGTCCGCTCGCAATGCTGCCTGTGGTGGCGGTAAAAACGGGCCGGTTGGGTTGTAAACTAAAGTAATTGTCAGCGGGCTATCTGGCTGACTATAACCCAGTCGATTTAATTTTTGTAATGCGTCGATGCTCTTTTTATAAACGCCCTTTCCGCGCTGAGCGTCAACATTTTCCTCAATATAACAAGGCAAAGAGGCAACGATTTGAACCTCGTTGTCGGCCAAGAATTGAGCCATGTCTTCATAGCCTGGCTCGAGCAAAATAGTGAGATTGCACCGGTCAATCACTTTAATCCCCAGCGCCCGAGCCTTGAGTATCAATTGTTTGAATAAGGGATTCATTTCAGGCGCACCACCGGTTAAATCAAGGGTGTGGACTGAAGGCTGTTTGAGCAGGCGAAGCAAATCGTCAATACTGTCCTCGGTCATTAACTCTTTACGGGTGGGGCCGGCCGCCACGTGGCAATGTAAACAAGATTGATTGCAGAGATACCCCAAATTCACTTGTAACACTTCGATAGCACGACGCGAAACAGAGGGGAAGTTAGTGTTTTTCAATAAAGGCCAGGTATCTTTCATATGCTTTGTCGGGTTGAGGCTTGGATGCGGTAGACCGATAATATCACATTGAGTTCCAGACGTGCCTTGCGATGCGTAATATTGTGGGGCTAAGCACGCCAGTATGACTTTAATATCGCTAACAGTGAAAATGCGGCCTAACACTGAGGGCAAATCTAAGCGACATCTCTCAAACATTCAAAGCGACTTAATTCGGTTAATGCGACTATAGTTCTATATTAGAAGCAGCGTTGTCCCGATAAACGGGATGTTTTGAGGAATGAATGCAAGACTCAGCTCTCATTTTAAATAACAAGCGGTATTTTTCTTGGCTTATCATCGATAAGCTAGAATATGCTTTAAGTCTACTCCTAGAGACATAACGAAACGTTTGGGAATCAAACGACATAATGAGTGTTGAATTCGAAATCGCCAGCGATCAAATTGATGGTGCTAGAGACTATCAAGAAGACACCTATATGGTTACTCAGCTTGGGGAAGCTGATAACGGCAAAATATGTGCGCTGGCTATTTTGGCCGATGGTATGGGTGGGCACGCTGCCGGTAACGTTGCCAGTAATATAGCGGTTGCAATATTTAACATATCCTTCCAGTCCAGCTTTCCCACCAAAGAAGTCGAGGCAACACTCACCGACGCTTTAAACCGGTCAAATGAACAAATACGAACCTCAGTAAAAGAAATACCTGCCTTGCGAGGTATGGGCTGCACCATGGTGCCCGCGTATCTGGAAGGAGATGAATTATTTTGGGTTAGTGTCGGCAATGCAAACTGTTTTGATTGCATGAGTGACTTCAGAACTAGCAAGCCTGCTAAAGTAGGGACCTACCAACCGAATCTGTTTGGCCTGTATGACACGGCCGGTAATATGTTCGAATGGGTTCACGATTGTTATCACCGCAGTTATAAAGATGCGCCAACCGACGGCTCGGTATGGCAAGGTGGTGATTGTGACGTGCGTATAGTACGAGGTGGTGCTACCGCAGCCCGGCCAGCTCAATGCGAGTAGAAAATCGCGATAAGTTCCCAAGTGGCCGAGGTCAGTATAATGTCGGCATTCGGATTGCTCGTGACTTGTAATTTCAGGCGTCGTTCAAAAATGGCCTTTAAACCTGGCGCTGATTATAGGCGCGACCTGCGCGCCTTTATTTAATAGGTAACTGTCGATGCTAAACTGGAGTCAGATTGAAACCGTGCTGTTAGATATGGATGGCACTTTACTCGATTTACATTTTGATAATTATTTTTGGCAAGAGTATCTGCCTGCTCGTTTTGCTGAAATAAAATTGATTGACCCGCACCTGGCCAGACATCAAATACAGGAACAAACCTGTTCAATACAAGGCAGCTTAAATTGGTATTCAACCGATTATTGGAGCCATCTACTGGATGTAGATATTGTCCAGCTCAAGCATGAAGTTAGCCATAAAGTCGCACTGCGGCCTTATTGCGTTGACTTCCTTGAGGCGTTGCGTAAAGCTGGAAAAGATGTCGTGATGGTCACCAACGCACATCATGATAGCCTGAGTTTGAAAATGGCAAAAACAGGTATTTCGAAACGGTTTGACCGCTTAATTACAGTGCATGAATTTTCTCTGCCAAAGGAAGACCCAGATTGCTGGCATGAAGTATACAAGCGTCACCCATTTGATAGCGATAAGACTCTGCTCATTGATGATAATTTGAAGGCCTTGAAATCAGCGTTAGATTTTGGCATCGCACACATATTGGCCGTTCATAAGCCTGACTCGATGGCACCGGCTATCGATGTGCAAGGGTATCCGGCGATTCATTCATTTCAAGACATCATGCCGATTGCGTAATGGCTGACAATGACAGGGGGAGCAGCATGGTGTTGACAGAAAAGGTCGCTGAAAAGAAACTGGCTGGAGGCTGTTTGTGCGGACAGGTTCGGTACCGAATCAATGGCCATTGCCGTAATATCATTAATTGCCACTGCGAAAATTGCAGGCGAACTCATGGACACGTGGCGGCCTATACTTCGGTAGATAAGAATGATCTGGAGATACTCTCCCAACAAAGCCTTAAGTGGTATCACGATAAGGCTCCTAATGCCTACCGAGGATTTTGTGGTGATTGTGGCGCCAGTTTATTTTGGCATGCAGCCGATTTAAATCACTTGGTTTCAAATAATGAAAGGTCTGTGGCAGCAGGCACCCTGGATAGAGGACATGGTTTAAAAACAATTGGCCATATTTATGTTTCAGAGGCTGGTGAGTACTATCAAATAGAAGATGAGCTGCCGCAGTTTGAAACATCAAGTAACGGTAAACTTGATGCTCAATAACAGAATATAATGTCATGTGGGAGCAGTTGAGACTTGACCATTTTAGCTGAATCGGATAAAGGTTTAAAATGAGACTTATATCCGCTGTCATGTTTGATACACAAATACAGTCTATACTTCAATCGGTGCCTCTTGGGCGTTAGGAGTTGCATCAGCCAAATTAACTTAAAGTGGAACCTGATTTAAAATTTAATGCTATCGCCAGACAAAAAATTTGATCCGCTCAATCGTTCTATCGCCCATGTACTGGAGCTGATTGGAGAAGGTTGGTCGATGCTAATTATTCGAGAAGCCTATCTGGGTACCCGACGGTTCGAAGCGTTTCAGAATCAATTAGGAATTGCGCGCAATATCCTAACTGCTCGTTTGAAAAAACTCTGTCAAAATGAAATTCTTGAACGCGTTCCAATAAAACCTGGTGCCAAACGTCATGAATACCTGCTCACTAGCAAGGGTAAAGAGTTAATGCCATTATTAGTGGCATTAACACAGTGGGGTGACAAATGGGTTTTCGGTGAAAATTCTGAGCCAGTGACTTTTTTGGATAAAAAAAACCGTGAACCAATCGATCAGATAACAGTCTTCTCAGCACGCGGATTGCCTCTCAGGCCTCGGGATATTGTGATTATCGCAGGGCCTGGTGCTAGCCAAGAGGCAAAGCAACGTATCGATGAATTAAACTTGGTAACAGAAACGTATGAGTAATAAACCACTGGTCTGTCCAGTAGATGCGCAAAACTGTGAATGGCTAGACGAAATGGCCCGCTTGCGACAGGAAGTTTTAGGCCTGTCTGAACTGGTTGCCGCAGATGCCCTCACTGGGCTTTACAATCTCAGACATTTTAAAAATGCACTTCAGACCGAAATGGATCGGTCCAAACGTAGTGGTATTCCGACTACTTTAGTGATGGTGGATATCGATTATTTTAAGGCTATCAACGATACTCATGGGCATGAAGTTGGTAATGTCGTGCTACAACACATCGCCAATTTTCTTCAGGATGAAGTGAGAACCACCGACATTGTTTGTCGATATGGCGGAGATGAATTCGCCATGATTTTCGCCGAAACACACCTCAGGTTTGCGATTAAAGTGGCTGATCGTATTCGTGAGGCCATTGCGATGACACCAGTCCATTGCAATGGAGAAGATATTTCCGTGACAGTCAGCATGGGTGTCAGCGTGTATATAAAAACCAGCATTCTGGATGTTGTTGATTTTGTTGATTCAGTCGATAAATACTTATATGAAGCCAAACGGTCTGGTCGTAACTGCATTTGTCATATCGACTATACTGACTTACGAAGGGTTGCCGAAGTGAGTGTTGATGAACGTGCCATGCTATTCAATGATGAATAAGCCGGTCAGGTTGCTATAGCTACCGGCTATTCATTCGACTGACTTATTTACTTATTTTTTCAGATGAATTCTATGCCGACTGATCGTTGTAGCGCTCAATACTCTTCATAATTTCCTTCTTGGCTTCTTCTTTATCAACCCAGCCTTCGATCTTCACCCATTTACCCGTTTCTAGATCTTTATAATGATCAAAAAAGTGAGCAATCGCATCAAGTAACGGCTTTGGCACATCACGAATGTTGTTATAGGCAGCGTACATGTTGCTGAGCTTGTCGATCGGCACGGCTAAAATCTTGGCATCTCCACCGGCTTCATCAGACATCTGCAGCATGCCAAGCGGGCGTACTTTGACAACAGAGCCCGTTATAACCGGAACAGGTGTCAAAACCAATACATCGGCAGGATCGCCGTCATCTGATAGGGTTTGTGGAATATAGCCGTAGTTGCAAGGGTAATGCATGGCTGTACCCATAAAGCGGTCAACGAACATTGCGCCTGTATCCTTATCTACCTCGTACTTGACGGGATCAGAATGAGAGGGTATTTCAATAATTACATTGACGTCATTGGGCGCGTTCTTGCCGTAGCCGACTCGATCTAGAATCATAATTGTCTCGCAACAGGTAAAAAGGTTGCGGATTATAACGGATTATTCGGAATTGAGAACATTCTGATCTGTAAATTTTCACTTGAAATCAACAATAACTAGTAATATTCATCGCCGTGAAAAGCTATCGGGTGGTTGTTAATCTAATAATTAATGTGGGAATCTATGTTTTACATAACGATATTAAATAATGAGAATAGTGTTACGAATAAACAATCTCAGGTAGTCTGGGACAAATTTTGGGGGTAATACTTTGAAAATTAGTGTTCTGAAAGAAATTCAGGTCGGTGAAAAAAGGGTCGCAACGACACCCGATGTGACCGAAAAATTGATCAAGCTTGGTTTTGATGTCATTGTCGAAACGGGTGCCGGAGTAGGGTCAAATTTTTCCGATGAGGCTTACAGGCAAGCAGGTGCTGAGATTGCCCGCAGCGCGGAGTCCGCCTGGCAATCGGCTGATTTAGTCATCAAAGTCCGTCCGCCAGAGCAGAATCGCACATTAGGACGACATGAAATTGATCTGATGCCTGAAGGCTGCCATCTCATTAGTTTTCTGTGGCCAGCACAAAATGAAAAACTCTTGAAGCAACTCGCACAAAGTAACATCACTGCTTTGTCGATGGACAGTATTCCGCGTATTTCACGAGCACAAAAGCTAGATGCCTTAAGCTCGATGGCAAATATCGCGGGTTACCGAGCAGTGATCGAAGCATCGGCATTGTTTGGACGGTTCTTTGCTGGACAGATCACAGCGGCAGGTAAGGTTGCGCCAGCAAAGGTGCTGGTGATCGGTGCTGGTGTTGCAGGTTTGTCTGCTATTGCTACGGCTAAGTCATTAGGTGCCATCGTTCGCGCATTTGATACACGCCCCGAAGTGAAAGAACAAATTCAGAGTATGGATGCAGAATTCCTCGAACTTGAATTTGAAGAAGATGGCAACGGCGAAGGTGGTTATGCGAAGGTTATGAGCAAAGAATTCATCGATGCCGAAATGGCCTTGTTTGCTGAGCAAGCGAAAGACGTCGATATCATCATTACGACAGCGCTCATTCCAGGCAAGCCAGCACCCAAATTAATTACCAGTGCAATGATCGAAAGTATGCGAGATGGTAGCGTGGTGGTTGATCTGGCTGCTGAGCAGGGCGGTAACTGTGAGTTGACCGTACCGGGCAAGGTCGTTAATCGAGCGGGTGTGAACATAGTGGGCTATACAGACTTGCCCAGTCGTCTGGCGGCACAGTCGAGTCAGTTGTACGCCACTAATATTTACAATTTGTTAGAAGAGATGAGCCCGCAAAAGGATGGATCTATTGTGGTTGATATGGAGGATGTTGTTGTGCGTGGAGCAACCGTGGTTAATAGCGGTGAAATCACCTGGCCCCCGCCCCCGGTTGCTGCTGGTAGGAAGCCTTCATTCGGTGGTCAGACAATTGTGGCTGAAGCAGAGCCCTCCTCACCAGTAGAACCACCTTCAAAGGTCGCTAGTGTCGCAAAAAGTAGCTTATTGCCCATGCTTATAGGCGGGCTCGCCTTATTTGGCCTTGGCCTTGTTGCGCCACCATCATTCATGGCGCATTTCACTGTTTTCGTCCTGTCTTGTTTCATCGGCTACATGGTAATCTGGAACGTGGCGCCCTCGTTGCACACACCATTGATGAGTGTCACCAATGCAATTAGTAGCATTATTGTGCTCGGCGCGTTGACCCAAATCTCGTCTGATAACCCCACTATTATGGTGTTATCGGTGATTGCATTATTGATTACCAGTATCAATATCGTCGGTGGATTTTCAGTCTCGCAGCGCATGCTGCAGATGTTCAAAGGGTAGGGCGTGTTATGACTTCAAGTTTAATAACCGTATCTTACCTGGCTGCAGCGATCTTGTTCATTTTGGCCTTGGGTGGGTTAAAAGATAACCAGTCTGCCAGACGAGGAAACCTTTATGGCATGATCGGTATGACGATAGCCGTGCTGGTGACAATCAGTGCATTTGTAACTCAAAACCACGATATTTTGATTGTGGTGATGGTGATTGGCGGCGTCACTGGTTTCGCATTGTCGCGCCGCGTCAAGATGACCCAAATGCCCGAACTAGTGGCGATATTACATAGTCTGGTCGGTTTAGCGGCTGTATTGATAGGCTTTGCAAATTTTCTCGATCCCCGTGTTAATTTGACTGGCGTCGAAAACACAATCCATGATATCGAAATTTTTATCGGCATTTTTATCGGTGCGCTGACTTTTACTGGTTCCATCATTGCTTATGGCAAGCTCAGTGGCATGCTCGGGGGGCGTCCTCTCATATTGCCTGCTCGACACTGGCTCAACCTGGTCATGCTTATTGCGGTGGTGGTGGTTGGTATTCAGTTTGTTGGCGCACAAAATCATGCCGATGCCTTCACCTTATTGATGGTGATGACAATCATTGCGCTGGTGCTTGGCATGCACATGGTAGCGGCCATTGGTGGCGCTGATATGCCGGTCGTTATTTCAATGTTGAATAGCTATTCGGGTTGGGCAGCAGCAGCGACTGGGTTCATGTTGTCGAATGACTTATTGATAGTCACAGGAGCATTGGTTGGTAGCAGTGGTGCGATTTTGAGCTACATTATGTGCCGTGCCATGAATCGTAATTTTGTGAGTGTTATCGCAGGTGGATTTGGTTCTTCGGGCGGTTCTAAAAGTACGGCGTCAACCGATATTCAGGGTGACGTCACAGAGATCGAAATAGCGGAAACTGCACAGCTGTTGAATGATTCAAAGCAGGTAATGTTTATCCCGGGTTATGGAATGGCGATGGCACAGGCGCAGCATGCGGTTTCCGAAATATCTAAAATTCTATTGGCTAAAGGCGTGAATGTGCGATTTGGTATCCATCCCGTTGCCGGGCGTATGCCAGGGCATATGAACGTCTTACTGGCCGAAGCCAAAGTACCCTACGACATCGTATTCGAAATGGACGAAATCAATAATGACTTCCCTGATGTTGATGTGTCTGTGGTGATTGGAGCTAACGATACGGTGAATCCATCAGCACAGGAAGATGACGACAGCCCTATTGCTGGCATGCCAGTGCTTGAGGTATGGAAAAGTGAAATCACAATAGTTTTGAAGCGTGGCATGGCGGCAGGTTATGCTGGTGTCGATAATCCATTGTTCGTTAAGGATAACACCAGGATGTTATTTGGTGATGCCAAGGATAGCCTGGACTTGCTAATCAAGGCGCTGTGATCGGTGTCCTATCGCCCCAGTTTTATTAAGATACCCTTATTGAGCAAAAACTAGATGTACCACGGCGAAAAACTTAATAGCATTACCCATTTAATAGGCACCGCATTGTCACTGGTTGGCATGGGCGCATTACTGACGGTGGGTCTTCAGTCGAATAATCCCTGGGTTCTCGGTAGCTTTGTGGTATTTGGCTTTAGTATGGTGTTGCTCTATTCAATGTCCACTTTGTATCACAGCTTCGAGTCGAAGGCGCTTAAACAGCTATTCAAATTATTCGATCATGTGTCCATTTACTTATTGATTGCAGGCACTTATACCCCTTATATGCTAGTCAGTCTTAGAGACGGTAATGGCTGGATGATATTGGGCATCATCTGGGTGCTAGCGATCATCGGTATTTTGAGTGAAATATATTTGTCTGGCCGTTTAGTCAAGGTTGGGCAAATGGTCATTTATTTTGCCATGGGATGGGTCTGTGTTTATGACTACGCCGGTTTGGAAGCGGCGATACCCGCAGCTGGCGTACAGTGGCTTAAATACGGTGGTATTGCCTATAGCCTGGGCGTGGTCTTTTATATTCTCGATAAAGGCAGTAAGCTACCTCATGCTCACGGCATCTGGCATTTCTTTGTGATCGCAGGCAGCGCTTGCCATTTTGTCTCTATCATTGGCTACGTGCGATAAGGCTTTCTGTCTGGATGATTGACTTAGTCTCAAAATGATATTGCTGATGATAGGGAACATATTTTATGAAGCCCTGTCTCACCTTATTACCATGTATTCATCAGGAGATGTCAATGAGGCTCAGTCAAATTAAGCGTTGGTGCTTGGCTTTCGTTATATTCATACCTTCTTTTGTGATGGCGTCAGAGCCTGAAGTTTATACCCGGTTCTTCAGCAATCTTGCGCTTGAGGGCTACGACACTGTCGCTTACTTCGATCAAAATCAACCGGTGAAAGGCCAGTCAGAGTATAGCTACAAGTATAAAGGTGCGGTATGGCAGTTCAGTACACAGGAAAATCTTGACAAATTTGTTGCGATGCCCAGAGAATACGCGCCGCAGTATGGCGGTTATTGTGCTTGGCTGGTTGCTGGTGGTGATACTGCGAAAGGCGATCCTCAGTATTGGAGTATCGAAAATGGCAAGTTGTATCTAAATTATGACGCCGATATACAAAAAAAATGGCTGCTAGATAAACCTGGGTTTATTAAAAAGGCTGATGCTATGTGGCCCAGTGTTTTGAATTGGGCTGTCTTAATTAAGCTTGTTTAATTAGGCTAGTTTAATTATGAACAGATAATTTCGGTTCATACCGTAACTTTCAATGATTGATGATGACCGACCAACATGCATATTAGGCTACTGTTAATTTTTTCGTATATTTATTACTGCGTCAGAATAAAGACGAATCCTGCCCGCTATTTTCAGCTGAATGCCCCGTTCTTTAATCCAAGTAAGGGTATATTTTCTAAACTCGATATTGATCGCCTCATACCTCGGCGTTGGCGTCTGCGCCAAAGCGCTGATAATGGCTTGGCCAAAGATTTCCAATACCCCGTATTCGTAAAGCCGGAATGGGGGCAAAATGCTTACGGCATTCGTCGCGCGGATTCAGAGCAAGAACTGAATGATATTCGTTGTCAAACAGCCGCCAGTAAAATGCCGCGCATCATTCAGGAAGGCGCGACAGAGGCTCGGGAGTTTGAAGTGTTCTTCGTATTGTCGGCCGCCGATGAAACGAAGGCTGCCGTGCTAACGGTGAATGAAGCGCTAAATGTCAAAAAGACAGACTTTCCAATCAATAGCATTAATAATTCAAATACATTTTATCGCGAATTAACCGCCTCGCTTAACGAAGAGCAGTTGAGTGCTATTTGGGCGCATATGCGCGCATTTGGTCGTTTCGGAATTTCACGAGTTGGCCTTCGATCCGATAGTCTTGATGCATTGGTCAATGGCGATTTCCATGTCATCGAAATTAATCTTTTTGTACCGATGCCAATCAATCTTTTAGATCCTGATAAAACCTTCAAACAACGAGTTTCGGCAATACTCAATACGACCTGGCATTTGGCGCAAATCACCAGGCACATTCCTAAAGACCAGGTTGCGCAATCAATATTTTTCAAGAAATGGTGGGTCGCCCGAAAAGTTAAAATGTTGCCACAAACCCCATAACCTATTTCCCCATAACCGACTTCCTCACCAGCTTCTAACATTAAGCTGGCGAAAAACCCACACTCAGACTGGCGGGATAACCCCATGAAATGGCTGAAAGCTAAAATCTACCAATGGATTAGTCAACGCTATATGCATGGCTGCAGTAGCTATAACGATCTTGATGTTCGACGCAGTTGCCGCTCTAAAGAGCAGGGTCGAGCAAAATTTGCCGGGGGCGGCTTACCGCATGCTCGAGGGCTCATATTCTTTAACCCATTTAAAGCCATTAACTTCGCAAAAAAGTATGGTTTTCCACTGGTTATCAAACCGAACGTGAGTGGATATTCGCGTGGCAGCTATTTTCCGATCAATAATTATAAGCAGTTATGGGAGGCCATTTTTCTAGCTAAAATTTGGTGGCCGACAACGGTAAT
>JBDNJA010000121.1:0-20335 GCA_041688005.1 Gammaproteobacteria bacterium | reverse complement strand
GATGACGACTAATCCGAAGTCGGCCGGCAAGACACTAACCGAATTATTACAAGGGTTTGACACAGCACAACTCATACCGGACATTAATATATTAGACATCGCGAGCAGCAGCCGTCGGGTTGTTGCCGGCTCTTTGTTTGTTGCACTGCAAGGCGGCACAACACATGGTATCGACTTTGCCATTGACGCTGTAAAAGCGGGTGCCGTTGCCGTGATCTATTGCGCTCAAGATGAATACAGCCAAAAACGAATTGGGTTACTGAGTAAGCAAATAGAAACTCAGTGGATTGGTGTTGATAATCTTGATCGAGTCAGTGGTGAGATTGTGAGTCGGTTCTACAGCGAGCCAGGTAAGGCGCTGACGATTATTGGGGTGACAGGCACTGATGGTAAATCCAGCGTCACACACCTGGTTACACAGGCATTGACGCGACTCAACAAAACAACAGCCAGTATCGGAACCATCGGATATGGGGTCGGTAATAAACGCCAACCCACTACCCACACAACACCCGATGCCGTCACGCTACAATCCTACCTGCACGAATTTCGAGAGCAGCAATGTGAATATGTTGTTATGGAAGTATCATCTCATGCACTCGACCAACACCGAGTGAATGGTTGCGATTTTGATATTGCGATACTGACTAATCTGGGTCGAGATCACCTCGATTATCACGGCACTCGACACGCTTATGCAGCAGCAAAAGCCCGATTATTTCGAGATTTTGAATTATCCGCAAAAATTGTCAATTCAGATGACGAATTTGGACGTAGTTTGTGCGAACAGCCAGAAACATCGGCGCTGATTCGGTTCTCTGCGCAGCCTCAATCTCCAGGTTCAAACGATGTGCAAGGCGGCTCAATTACGGGTGCTGAAGTTCGACTAATTGAAAGCGATATCACTGATCGAGGACTATGCATGCAAGTGACTTCTCCAGTGGGGGAGATCACGGCCAATACGGCGTTGATGGGGCGTTTTAATATCGAAAATACCTTGGCTTGCATTTCGACTCTAATTGCACTTGGTTTTGATCGTGAACAAATCCAGCTGGCAGTTACCGACTTGCAACTCATTCCAGGACGAATGGAAAAATTCAAAGGCGCATCTGGTCAGCCGACTGTAGTCATTGATTTTGCTCATACAGAACAGGCACTGCGCGCCTGCCTAACCACTTGTCGAGAATATACAACGGGTAAAATTTGGTGTGTCTTCGGTTGTGGCGGTGACCGTGATCAAGGTAAGCGCGAAGGCATGGGGCAAGCAGCTGAGCAATTGTCCGACCGAGTGATCATCACCGATGACAACCCTCGAACAGAGCCACCTGAGCAAATTGTAGCGGAAATTTTATTAGGCCTTTCGAACCCAGAAAACGTCTCGGTGGTTCACAGCCGATTGGCAGCCATTGAGTTTGCACTGTCTGAAGCCAGCGCAGATGACCTGGTCGTGATTGCCGGAAAAGGACACGAATTGGAGCAAATAGTCGGCATTGAGCGATACCCTTTTAGTGATCGTCAGGTTGTACAAAGAATCCTGAGGATTACGAAATGATCTCTCTCAGCTTACAGCAGCTAGCCAGCGTTTTTAGCGTCGACGTTTTTGCTGTCGGAGAAGGGCAGCCTGCCTTGCAATTTAAAGGCGTGACTATCGATAGTCGCACCGATTGCAGTGGACAGTTATTTGTCGCCATTAAAGGTGAGCGCTTCGATGGACATGATTATGTGACGAGTGCCTTCAAAAATGGAGCTGTTGTTGCATTGGTTGAATCACAACAGGATTGTGATATTCCACAAATAATAGTGCCAGACTGCAAGCAAGCAATGGCGATGCTGGCTAATTTTTGGCGTCATAACTGTAATGCAACCGTGGTCGCTTTGACCGGCAGCAATGGTAAGACCACGGTTAAGGAAATGCTGCATCAAATATTACAAAAAGAAGCCGCTACCCACGCCACCAGAGGCAATTTAAATAATGATATTGGCGTGCCATTCTCACTTTTCGATTTATCACAAGAAGACCAGTACGTAATCATCGAAATGGGAGCTAATCACCCAGCTGAAATAGCCAATCTGGCGAACATAGCCGAGCCAGATATTGTGTATGTAAACAATGTGGCCGCCGCGCATTTAACCGGCTTTGGCAACATACAAGGTGTAGTTGATGCAAAGGGTGAACTCTATGCCTACTGTCAACCACAGCACCGAGCGCTTTTTAATGCAGACGAGGCAGCCAGTCAGCAGTGGCAAACGACTTGTGCGGCTGAACATACGATGAGTTGTGGACTGAATACGTCAGCAAATGTGCAAGGTCAATGGGAGGCAACTGACGAGGGTTTATCGCTCACTGTTAAATATAAGGGGCAGACTAGTCAAGTTTATATCCATGTATTTGGTGAGCACAATGCGCGTAATGCGCTAGCAGCGATATCAATCGCAGTGATTGCCGGCATCGAATTTAAAACAGCCGTCACTAACCTATCCGGTTTTGAGCCGGTAAAAGGTCGTCTGCAAATGCTGCAAGGTCCGAATAATAGTCGGTTGATCGATGATAGCTATAACGCTAACCCTGGTTCGCTAGAGGCGGGAGTTAAAGTCTTATGCTCATTAAAGGGCGAGCCGTGGTTGGCTTTGGGTGACATGGGCGAGCTGGGTAGTGATGCTGAATTACTACATAAAAAAGTAGCTGAGGTCGCAAAAAAACAAGGTGTCAAAAAGCTATTTGGCATAGGCTCGATGAGTTGTGCTGCCAGTTATGCTTTTGGTGATTCTGGTTACTGTTTCGATAAAGTCGAAGATAGCGCCACGCTGATTCGGACGTTAATACATCAGGATGTGAATCTACTTGTTAAAGGTTCCCGTAGCGCTGGTATGGATCAGTTGGTGAAAGCCCTGGTTGCTTCTGACACGCCCACCGAAGAAAGCAATCCGGATAAGATCAACCCTGATAAGTGCACGCCCGATCAGTACAAACAAGGGGCGAAAAATGCTCTATAGCCTGGCCGAATATTTGTCCCAATTCCATAGTGGATTTAATCTGTTTGGCTACCTCACCATGCGTAGCATTCTTGGGGTGTTAACAGCGTTGCTTATTTCGCTTGTTATCGGGCCCTCCATGATCCGTTATTTGAGTAGTTACAATATTGGGCAAAGCGTACGCGACGATGGCCCAAAAAGTCATTTTTCGAAGGCCGGTACGCCGACGATGGGTGGCGCTTTGATTTTGGTCGCCATCGTGGTCAGCACTTTGTTGTGGAGTAATTTGTCATCACGATTCGTGTGGATCGTTTTATTTGTCACCATCGGATTTGGTGTGATTGGTTGTGTTGACGATTACAAAAAAATTGTACACCGCAATTCGAAAGGCTTGATTGGTCGGTGGAAATATTTTTGGCAGTCGGTGATCGGACTGGGTGCGGCATTGATTCTATTCAACACGGCTCAATTCCCGATTGAGACACAGCTTATCGTACCTTTCGTGAAAGACATTTTGATCGATCTTGGTTGGATGTATGTTGTTTTAACTTATTTTGTCATCGTCGGTTGTAGCAATGCCGTGAACCTAACCGACGGCCTCGACGGACTGGCTATTTTGCCGACTATTTTAGTCGGTGGTGCATTGGGCATCTTTGCCTATCTCACCGGCAACTATAATTTCTCAGTATATCTAGGTATTCCTTATGTGCCTGGTGTGGGAGAAATGGTTGTATTCTGCGGCGCGATTGTCGGTGCTGGTTTTGGTTTTTTGTGGTTCAACACCTACCCCGCGCAAGTGTTTATGGGCGATGTCGGAGCCCTGGCATTGGGCGCTGCATTGGGTGTTGTTGCGGTCATCGTACGTCAGGAACTCGTGCTATTTATCATGGGTGGAATTTTTGTTGTTGAAACAATGTCAGTGGTGTTGCAGGTGGCCTCGTTCAAACTTACCGGTCGACGTGTTTTTCGGATGGCGCCGTTGCATCATCACTTCGAATTAAAAGGCTGGCCGGAACCTCGAATCATTGTTCGGTTCTGGATCATCACGGTTGTCCTCGTGCTGATTGGATTAGCGAGCCTAAAGGTTCGTTAATGCTAAATATGAACGCACAATCCAAACAACATGCTGATGCAAATTATCTGGTAATAGGCTTGGGCTTAACCGGTTTTTCTGTTGCGCGATATTTGATGTCCCAGGGCTATCGTTGTCGCGTTCAAGATACACGAGACATGCCTCCTTATTTTCAAGCGCTACGCAATGAGCTTCCATCTGCGGACATTGTTATACAAGCGTTAAATGCCGAACTGATTGATTGGGCTGACGTATTGGTGGTGAGTCCTGGGTTATCAATTGCACATCCTGAAATTGTACAGGCCATTGACCTTGGGAAATCAGTCATCGGTGATATTGAGTTGTTTGCGCAAGCGATAATTGGTAGGACTGTTGTTGCGATCACTGGCTCAAATGGTAAGAGTACGGTGACCACATTGTTAGGCGAAATGATTGCCGCCGATAGTAAATCAGTTGGCGTAGGTGGCAACTTGGGTGTTCCCGCACTCGATTTATTACAACAACCTGCCGATTACTTTGTGCTCGAACTCTCTAGCTATCAACTAGAAACAACGCAATCTTTACAGCCCATCGCGGCAACAGTATTGAATCTTTCGGAAGATCATCTCGATCGCTACGGCAGTTATGCCGATTATATTCAAGCCAAACACCATATTTATCAAAATGCCAAGATCTGCATCAGCAATGAGGATGACGAAACCACGCGCCATAACTCGAATGATATTCTGTTTGGTTTGACGGCCAACGGAACGGCTGAATTTGGGTTAGTCGAAAACGACTCTGGCACCTGGTTAGCGCACAAAGGTGAAGCCTGGATCAATGTTAATCAACTGAAAATTTCTGGCCGTCATAACTGGGCTAACTGCCTAGCCGCCATGGCACTGGCTAGCACGCTGGATATTTCTCGTCAGGCCATCATCAATGTAATGATTGAGTTCGAAGGCATCCCACATCGCAGTGAATGGATCGCTGAAATTGATGGCGTTGAATGGGTCAATGATACCAAGGCAACTAATGTCGGTGCGGCGTTGGCGTCGATAGAAGGGCGAACCAGACCGATTATTTTGATTGCCGGTGGGCTATCGAAAAATGCCGACATGGGCGTTCTTTATCAAACTATCAAACAGCAAGTAAAATGGGTATTGCTGATGGGTGTCGACGCAGACCGAATCGAACAAGCATGGCAGGGTGCTGCCCCTATCGAACGTGTCGACAACATGGCAAATGCGGTAGCTCGGGCAAACCAACAAGCGGTTAGTGGTGATTGTGTTTTACTAGCACCCGCCTGTGCCAGTTTTGATGCCTACTCAAATTTTGAAGCGCGTGGCGATGATTTCGCAAACCATGTCAGGCAGTTACAATATGACTAGCCAGGCAACCAGAAAATTGCGATTGATGGATAAACCGAGTTTTGACTTCGGCCTGGATCTTGATCGGATCATTGTATTACTGTACATCACGCTCGTATTACTAGGGTTGGTAATGGTGGCTTCGGCCTCTATCGGCATCGCTGATCAGCAACTCCAGGATCCCTTTTATTACGCGAAAAGACAGTTCGTACGTATTTTAATGAGTCTAATTTTAATCTGGATTGCGTGGAGAATCCCACTTCAATTCTGGTACAAAAATGGCTTGTCTCTCATGCTTGGTTCGATTGTATTGCTTAGTATCGTTTTAATTCCTGGTGTTGGCCACACCGTCAATGGCAGTACACGTTGGTTGAATTTCGGTTTATTTACGTTTCAGATATCAGAAGTGTCAAAATTGTTCCTGATCATTTATCTCAGTGGTTATTTGATTAGACGAGCCGAGGAAGTGAAAACCAACACAATGGGCTTTTTAAAGCCCTTGTTTATCATGGCGTTTGCGAGTGGCTTATTAATTCTTGAGCCTGACTTTGGAGCCGCCACCGTGCTGCTCTTAACGGGGTTAGGTCTGATGTTTCTCGGTGGTGTTCGATTCGGACAGTTCATACTATTCGTCTCTGGCACCTTGGCAATTATGGTGATGCTTGCTGTTTCGTCTCCCTACAGAATGGCGCGTATCACTTCTTTTCTCGACCCATGGGCTGATCCATTCAATAGCGGTTTTCAGTTAACTCAATCACTCATAGCCATCGGTAGCGGCGGCTGGTTTGGTAGTGGTCTGGGTGGCAGCATTCAAAAATTATTCTATTTGCCCGAAGCGCATACCGACTTTCTGTTCGCTATATACGCCGAAGAGTTCGGACTGGTTGGTTCTGTCATCTTGATTTCACTTTATGCCGTGTTTGCTTTACGTTGTTTTGCGATTGGAAAAATGGCGTTGCTCGGTCAACAGGCTTTTGGTGCTTACCTTGCTTATGGGGTCGGATTACTGATTACATTGCAAGCAATTATCAATATCGGTGTTAATATGGGCGCATTACCAACCAAAGGGTTAACCCTGCCATTTATCAGCTATGGCGGTAGTAGTATGTTGAGTATGTCATTTGCGGTGGGCTTGGTGTTGCGTGTTTATAAAGAATACAAACAAGCAGGAAGCCCTGAATCTAATGCTGCACGAAGTGGTAATAAGAATATCCGCAAGGTTAAAGCTAGAAAAAACAAACGGGTGTCGGCATGACCATGGTCGATCAAAAGCCAATTCTGGTGATGGCCGGTGGTACAGGCGGTCATGTTTTCCCGGCGTTGGCTGTTGCCGAGCATTTGCGCAATCAAGGTGAAACCATCATCTGGTTAGGCACGCATGCGGGTATCGAAGCAACTGTCGTACCTGCCGCTAATTTTGTTATCGAATGGCTCAGCGTGCAAGGTTTACGAGGTAGCGGTTTCGCTACCTTGATATTGGCACCCTTTAAAATTGCACATGCATGCTGGCAAGCACAACAAATACTTAGACGACACCATCCAAAGGCAGTGCTTGGTATGGGTGGCTTTGCATCGGGTCCTGGTGGTTTGATGGCCTGGATTCTAAATATTCCATTATTTTTACACGAACAGAATTCAGTCATGGGGTTAACCAATCGTTTGCTCTATCGTCTCGCAGCACGTAATTATTTTGGTTTCGCCAAAGCGGCAAGCAACATTCCACGAAGTGAAGTGATAGGCAATCCAGTTCGAACTGATCTAATTGGCCTTGAATCACCTGAAATCCGAATTTCTATACGAGACGCGGCACGAGACAGTTCTGGACAGAATAGAAACTTAAACCTGCTGGTCATTGGGGGCAGTCTGGGTGCTGCCAGTTTAAATCGAAAACTACCTGAAGCGATTGCATTACTCAACGAGGCAGATCGTCCGCAGGTAAAACACCAATGTGGCAGAAAGCATAGTGACACTTGCCAGAAAAACTATGACGATAACTCGGTTGATGCCGAAGTATTACCCTTCATCGATGATATGCGGGCTGCTTATGAATGGGCCGATCTTGTGGTTTGCCGATCTGGTGCGCTAACAATCGCAGAGCTAGCAGCGGTAGGCATCGCGTCCATCTTAATCCCTTATCCTTATGCCGCTGACAATCACCAATTTCACAATGCCTGTTTTTTGCAGTCAGAAAATGCTGCCCGTGTCATTAATGAAGCCGATCTTAATAGTGAGTCATTGGCATCGTTATTGACTCATTTCCAAAATAATCGAGATGAACTTATAGCAATGTCCGTCAATGCGCGAGCACAGGCGAGAGTCGATGCTACTGAAAATCTGGCTAAGGGTATCCTCACTGGAGCGACATTATGACGGTTAGTGCCAAACACTTTATGCGACGTATCAAAAACATTCATTTCATTGGCATCGGCGGTGTTGGAATGAGTGGCATTGCCGAGGTATTCCATAACCTGGATTACGTCATTAGTGGTTCGGATATTGCCGAAAGCGCGATGGTTAAACACTTACGTGGCCTTGGTATCAAGATTCATATTGGGCACCAACAGGAAAACATCGACAACGTGCACGTGGTCGTTATATCGACCGCAATCGATGAAGAAAACGAAGAAATTATTGCCGCGAAAGCGAAGCGTATTCCTATTGTTCGTCGTGCCGAAATGCTAGCCGAGTTAATGCGCTTTCGACGGGGCATAGCGGTGGCTGGAACTCACGGTAAAACCACAACCACCAGTTTGGTTGCCAGTGTGTTAGCTCAAGGTAACATCGATCCTACTTATGTGATTGGCGGAAAATTAAATAGCTCTGCTAGCCATGCAAAATTAGGCTTAAGTGACTATCTGGTAGCCGAAGCAGATGAAAGTGACGCGTCATTTTTATATCTGCAGCCGATGATGTCGATAGTCACCAATATTGATCAAGATCACCTGTCGACCTATGAAGGTGACTTCGAGCGATTGAAGCAAACCTTCATCGAGTTTTTACATCACCTGCCTTTTTATGGATTGGCGATTCTATGTATTGATGATCCTGTTGTTCGCGAAGTGATGGATGATATCGCTCGTCCAGTACTGACCTACGGTGAATCGGAAGATGCCGATGTTCGCGTTACCAATGTTGTCGCAAGAGGCGCGAAGACAGCATTCTCGGTGATGCGGCCAAACGCAGAAGTACCGCTTGACATTGTGTTGAATCTGACCGGTAAGCATAACGTATTAAATGCGACTGCCGCTATTGCGGTCGCATACGAGCTCGAAGTGGATAATGAATCGATTAGTATGGCATTGGCAGAATTTGTGGGTATTAGTCGCCGCTTTCAAATCAGTGAGGATGTCGAAGTCGAGGCGGGCACAGTCATGCATGTTGATGACTATGGACATCATCCAAATGAAATTAAAGCGACGGTTGCAGGCATTCGTGCTGCCTGGCCCGAAAAACGTTTGGCTGTCGTGTTTCAGCCCCATCGATACTCTCGTACTCGAGATTTGTTTGAAGACTTTAGCCAAGTTTTGTCTGAGGTAGATCAACTTATTTTACTGGATGTTTATCCGGCCGGTGAAAAACATATTAAAAATGCCGATGGTCGTTCTTTAGCGCGTTCGATTCGTGGACGAGGCAAAGTTGAACCAGTATTTGTTGAAGAACTAGACAATCTTGATGAAGTTGTTGAGACCGTATTACAAGATGGCGATATATTTCTGACACTAGGTGCCGGTAGTATCGGTGTCTGGTCGGCCAAATTTCTGATACAACATAGCGCCCAAGAAAATGAGAGTGAGGAGAAGTGAACGTGGCGTCGAATCTTTCATACAACGGCCAATTGTTGCGCGACGAATTAATGTCGAAGCACACGAGCTGGCGCGTGGGTGGAAAGGCCGACAACTACTATATTGCTGCTGACTTAAATGACTTGCAACATTACCTACAGTCCATCCCTAGTAATGCAGGTATTAGTTGGGTTGGTCTAGGCAGTAATATGTTAGTGAGAGACGGCGGCATACGTGGGTATGTGATTGCGACAGTTAATGCGCTGAGAGAAATTACACTGTGTGGCGATGGTCTTGTTTATGCTCAAGCAGGTGTTACCTGTGCCAAGCTCGCGAAATTTTGTCTTAAACATGGCTTGACTGGTGCTGACTTTCTGGCTGGAATTCCCGGCACAGTTGGTGGTGCGTTAGCGATGAATGCCGGTGCATTTGGAAGTGAGACCTGGCCATTTGTAGCGCAGGCTGAAATGATTAATCGGCAAGGTGAATTAATCATCCGTACGCCAAAAGAGTTTGACATTAGTTACCGTCGAGTAAGCCAGTTTGATAACGAATGGTTTGCTGCGGCAAAATTCCGCTTCGATACTCAGCTAGAACAAAAAGATTCGAACATAAAGCAATTATTACAACAGCGTAATGCGAGCCAACCAATCGGTTTGCCTTCTTGTGGTTCCGTGTTTATAAACCCACAGGGACAACACGCCGCTCAGTTAATTGAAGCGGCTGGATTAAAGGGTTATTGCCATGGTCATGCCTGTGTATCCAGCAAGCACGCAAATTTTATTATTAGTAATGCACAAACATCAGCCAAAGATATTGAAGGCTTAGTTGCATTTATTCAACAAACGGTTAAACAAAAATTTGATGTCACACTTGAGACAGAAGTGCGAATACTGGGAGACGAGTTATGAATTTTGAAGGCTTGAAACCGTTGATCGAATCAGTCAAGCAGAGTGGCCGAGTGGCTGTTCTGATGGGCGGTACTTCTGCTGAACGCGACATATCGTTAATGAGTGGTAACGCTGTTTATCAAGCATTAATCAATGTCGGCGTCGATGCATTCAAACTCGATATTCAAGACAATGCGATCGACCAATTACAAAAGCTAAAGGCCGATAGAGTGTTTAATATCTTGCATGGTCGTGGCGGTGAAGACGGACAGTTACAGGCCGTAATGGACTTGCTTGGAATCACTTACACCGGCAGTGATGTTTGTGCATCGGCTCTCGCCATGAACAAATTGCTGACGAAACGCGTACTACGCGGCAGCGGTTTACCAACGCCCGAGTTTCAGGTGCTTAATAGTGAAGAGGACTGCACTCGATTATTAGACGAATTAGGTCTGCCGGTATTTGTGAAACCGAATCTGGAAGGCTCGAGTATAGGCATGACTGCTGTCACTAAAGCTGAAGGACTTATTCCTGCCTGGAAAAAAGCCAGACAATTTGGTGAAGTTTTTGCTGAAAAGTGGATTATGGGGGCAGAGTATACGGTGGGGTTTTTGGGTAATAAAATATTGCCATTAATCAAGTTAGAGACACCTCGTGAATTTTACGATTATGAAGCTAAATACTTTTCTGAAGATACTATCTATACCTGTCCCTGTGGACTGAATGAAGAAAGTACCTCAATTATTAATAAATTGGTCACCCAAACAATCAAAGTGATGGGTGTTAAACATTGGGGTCGTGTTGACATCATGCTCGATAAAGATGGTCAGCCATTTATTATCGAACTGAATACGGTGCCTGGCATGACTGATCATAGCCTGGTGCCGATGGCGGCTAAACAGGCAGGACTCAGTATGTCGGAATTGGTATTGAAGATTCTTGAGTTAACGTTCAAAGGAGATGAATTAACGTCAGTAGGAGCACGGTATGTTTAGTTTTCGTAAAAGCAGCGGACAAGCAAAAAAGAAGAAGGCATCAGAATCTAATGTTGAATTCAAATGGCGCGGCATTTATACCTGTCTTTTGGTAATAGTGCCTTTGTTTGGTGGTATTTCATATCTGGTGCAAAACCATACTTTTTTGCCGATTAAAACCATTCAGTTATCAGGCACATTCCAACATATCGATCAGCAAGAAATCGAGAAGGCGCTACGACCGTTTGTCGGTGAGGGTTTTTTCTCACTCGATATCGAAAAGGTCAGAAATAGTCTGAGTGATAAATCCTGGGCAGAGTCAGTTTCCATTCGGCGAGTTTGGCCTGATCGGGTAATGATTAAAATTGTTGATAAAAAACCATTAGCACGCTGGGACGCTGATCATTTATTAAGTGACAAGGCGAAAATATTTGCGGCGAATTCGACTGCAAAGGCATTTGAGAACTTGCCACAGGTCTATGGTTCGAATGTTGAACCTAAGCAAGTATTGCAACAATTTTATGATTTTTCCGAACAGTTTCGGTCACTAGATGAAACCATTAGCAAAATCAATATTGATAGCCGTGGAGCAGTCGATATCGAATTGGCAAACGGTTTTAAAATTAAGTTGGGTAGAGATAACGTGGATAGCAAATTAGAAAAACTAGTGTCTATTTATGCTCAGCAAATAAGACCCAGACGTACAAAGATCCAGCAACTCGATTTACGCTATAGCAATGGTTTTGCAGTTGCATGGAAAAAGGAAGCGCTGATTGACAGAGACGAAGCGTCTCTGTGGAGAAAAAATAATGTCTAAAAAGAGCAGCAATAAACTGATTGTTGGGCTCGATATTGGGACCTCTAAGGTTGTCGCAATTGTTGGCGAAATTACCGCTGAAGGTGGTATTGATATCATCGGTATTGGCACACAACCTTCCCGAGGATTAAAAAAAGGGGTTGTAGTCAATATTGAATCGACAGTGCAATCTATTCAGCGAGCGGTAGAAGAAGCCGAGTTGATGGCTGGCTGTCAGATTCGATCTGTTTATGCCGGTATTGCAGGCAGCCATGTTCGGAGTATCAATTCGCACGGCATAGTCGCGATAAAAGATAAAGAAGTGACGGCGGCTGACGTGGCGCGTGTTATCGATGCAGCCAAAGCAGTGGCTATCCCCGCTGACCAGCGCATTCTGCACGTATTGCCACAGGAATTTATAATCGATAGTTCAGAAGGCATTCGTGATCCGATTAGCATGTCAGGTGTACGACTTGAAGCCAAGGTTCATTTGGTGACAGGTGCGATGAGTGCGGCACAAAATATTATCAAATGCGTGCGACGCTGCGGCCTCGAAGCGGATGACATCATCCTCGAGCAACTCGCTTCGAGCGCATCGGTACTGACCGATGACGAAAAAGAACTGGGTGTTTGCTTAGTCGATATTGGCGGTGGTACAACCGATATTGCGGTGTTCTCTGATGGTGCTATTCGCCATACGGCAGTGATTCCGATAGCGGGTGATCAAGTCACTAACGATATTGCAGTAGCGCTACGGACACCAACACAATATGCCAACGACATTAAAATTAAATATGCCTGTGCATTGCGTCAACTGGCGACAGAAGACGAAACAATCGAAGTGCCAAGCGTAGGCGACAGAGAGCCACGCAGGCTTGCGCGCCAAACCTTGGCCGAAGTCGTCGAGCCACGTTACGAAGAGTTATTGAACCTGGTTCATGCCGAACTCAGGCGCAGTGGTTTTGAAGAAATATGTGCCGCAGGTTTGGTATTGACCGGCGGTAGCTCCAAGATGGAAGGCGTTATCGAACTGGCAGAGGAAATTTTCCACATGCCCGTTCGGTTGGGCTATCCACAACATGTATCTGGGTTAGTAGATGTGGTGAGAAACCCAATACATGCCACAGGTGTTGGACTGCTTCTGTTTGGAAACAGGCAGCAATCCGGCTTGTCTAGTTATCAACTAGACGATACTTCTGAAGACAGCATTTGGTTAAAAATGAAAAGCTGGTTTCAGGGCAATTTTTAGCATAGGCAATTAGCAAGAGGAGAAAGACAATGTTTGAATTAATGGATGCACACTCAAAGGACCCGGTGATTAAGGTAATAGGCGTTGGTGGCGGTGGCGGTAATGCCGTTCAGCACATGGTTTCTTCGGGAATCGAAGGTGTCGAATATATGTGTATGAATACCGACGTACAGGCGCTGAATAAAATGGATAACAAATCGACCATGCAAATTGGTTCGAGTATTACCAAAGGCCTCGGTGCGGGTGCCGATCCGGGTATTGGACGTCAGGCTGCACTGGAAGATCGTGAGCGCATACAGGAAGCGATTGAAGGTACTAATATGTTATTCATTACCGCAGGTATGGGTGGTGGAACAGGTACGGGTGCAGCGCCGGTCATCGCACAAATAGCAAAGGAGATGGGCATTTTAACCGTCGCCGTGGTAACCAAGCCTTTTGGTTTCGAGCGCAAGAAGCGAATGGAACAGGCTGAAGCTGGAATCCGAGAACTATCCAGTGTGGTTGATTCATTGATCACGATTCCAAACGATAAGTTAAAGGTTGTGCTCGGAAAGGATACGACGGTAATGGAAGTATTTATGAAGGCGAATGATGTCTTACGGGGTGCAGTCCAGGGTATAGCCGAATTAATGACACTACCTGGCCTAATCAACGTGGATTTCGCTGACGTTCGCACCGTCATGTCAGAAATGGGTATGGCGATGATGGGTACTGGATCTGCCACGGGCGAAGATCGTGCTATTAAGGCAGCTACAATGGCAATTTCTTCACCTTTGCTAGAAGACGTGAATATTGCAGGCGCTCAAGGCATTCTGGTAAACGTCACAGCAGGTCTGGACATGTCAATTGGTGAGTTTGACGATGTCAGCCGAACCATTACTGAACTGGCTTCAGAGGATGCGAATGTTGTCGTCGGAACCTCGCTCGATGCTAATATGCCTGAAGGCGAAATACGCGTCACTATGGTTGCTACCGGCCTAGGCAGAGATGCAGCACTGGCGGATGCCCCTTCAATTGCGGCAGTTAAACCCGAATTAAATGGTCAGGTTGATTACAAAAAACTGGATAAGCCGACGGCCATTCGTCAAAAGATTGCAGGAGACTCAATCGAAATTCCACAGGACAAGGAAAGCATGGAGTACTTGGAAATACCGGCTTTTTTGCGTCGCCAGGCCGACTAGTCGCTATTGCTTTAAGACCTATTGCTAACAATCAGCTCAGGGATGAGCTGAATTGTGCTTTCTTTTTGAAAGGTCAAGTGGGTAATGAGTGAATTGGCTTAAAGGACAATGCTAAATTCCTTCAGATTAAGTTTATGACTAATTAATCAGCGGGACTCGTTTATTGAAATAACTTTAATCTAAACTGTGATTTAGCATACATTTATAAAAAGGATTAGACACTCGAATGGAAAGAGGTAAATCCAGCATGTGTATTTTTCAAACCACCATAAAATGTTTCTTGGATGCTCAGTGCAACGTTAGATCTTTTATGCGTTACGAATTGATGACCAATAGAAATGCTGATCTGAATTATGTGTATTCACAAAAACTTTGTAAGCAAAACAGAGTGTTTGCAAGAACGTTAGCGCTAAAGCCTAACTCGAAAAAAGTGTCAGATGTTAATAAGCGCAAGCATCATTAGGGTCTCCAGACAGAAAACAAACAGTATCTTTAGAATTTAAATATTACTCGAGATCGTTTAGAACTGTTTAAATATAACCTACTTGTTATCTGCAGAGTTAATGTAAGGGCGACCTGTTTGGTAACGGTAAATTTTGTTATTAAAGTCAGTAAAATGATATCAAGTGTATCTTCTTAGCTTTACTCAGATTTCTTATTCAGTACGAATAAGTTGCTAATTCAAAGAATAAAAAACACTAATATAAGAAAAATGCCATAAGCAAGCTGTTAAGTTCTTGCCATGATTGGTCATGAAAAGAACACTAGTAAAAAGTGTGATTTTTAATAGTTGAGTATTTATGATAGTGAGATTGTTAGCGATAGGCTGCATCAAAAAACGATTTTTCCAGTGAAACTGCTTTTTTAAAATAATTCGATATAGATTCCTTTTGATCGTCATCACCCATGTCATAAGCGGCATCTAACTGGACACGAAGATGCTCAACAACACTTTCAAAATAATCACCAGAATGTAGCGTGATCCATTCCCCAAAATAAAATGGCAGTGCTACAGGTGTTGGTGCAAAAGGAGCTGCCCAAGTGAGGTAAGACCATTCGGCAACACATAAAACAGCTATCATTGTGCCATAAAAACCACTATTGGCTGCCTCAAGCATGAGCGATTGAAATGCAACTGTTGAGGGTAGAAGATCAGGTGATACACGATCCTTCTTAGGTAAGTTAAGTGCTTCGAAAGATCTCTGAAAATAAGTGTTTTCTGGTCCGGATATAACACCAAGAAATTGAGCAAGGGGTAAACGATCGGGGAGACTTGGGGCATGATGAATCGCACTGCCGGCGAGCCGTATAAAATTATCAATAAATGTATAATCCTGCGCCAGATAAAGTTGCATCTTATGCTTTGGTAATGTTCCAGAAGCCAGTTCGATACAAAAAGAATGGTTTGTTGCGGCATTCCAATCGTCGATACAGCTTTGTTTTAATATTTCACTTGAACGCATTTTTTTCTCGGGGTTTAATCGTATAAAAGTAATTGAATAATTTGAGTTTTAGGGACAGCCCAGTGAGCCTCACTCATATAAATTAACAGGCATAACAGGATACTGATTTGGCTGAGATGCCTAAAGTTGTGGCCCTAAAGACTTTAAACTAGATGTATATTGTAGGAAATATATTATATGAATGGTATGTTTTTATAGCACAAAGGTCTTTTGATTTGTGATTTCACTCAGCCATTTATAATTATACTTGCTCAGTATTTGTATCCTAGTGCTGTAAACGAACTACAGACAAAATGCGTAAAACTTCTGTGTGATGCTTGTTTTATCTTGTTAGTCGTTTTTTCAGATGGTTCCTAATTGTGTTGAACCCTGAAGAAAATTTTCAGCAGAATATAAAATCACCTCAAAGGCTTTCTAGAAGTAAGATTATCTAATCATAAGGAAATGAATCTGTGCATCGAGTAACAAGATTGGTAATCATCTGATCACAATTCTTCATCTGAGACTTCGATACAAATTCGTCCGGCTTATGGGCCTGATCAATACTGCCTGGCCCACAGACGACACTGTTGATGCCCAATTGCTGGTCAAATAATCCGGCCTCGGTGCCAAAGCTCACATTGTCACCCATTTCATCTATCGGATTGATCAGGCGTGTGTAGTCAATCACTGAAGAATTGATGTCAGTATGCAATCCAGGATAGCTTGCGATAGGTTCAAACTGTATATCACAATGCTCGTATTTAGCTTTCATATCAGGCAGTAGAACGTCCTTAGCATAATGGTTAACGTCGTGTATCAAACTATCGAGCTGTTGTTGTGGCAGGTTGCGGATTTCAAATTCAAACTGACAACTTTGAGGGACGATATTAAGTGCAGTGCCGCCATTGATATTGCCCACATGAAAAGTTGAATGCGGTACGCTATAGCTATTATCTAACGGCTGTTGTTGTACTTTCAGGTTCATTTTACGAATGAATGACACGAGCTCAGCCGCGTATTCGACTGCATTAACACCATTCGTAATATAAGCAGAATGGCAGGACGAACCAGTCAATTTAACTTTGAAAGCTGCTTTACCTTTATGACCGACAATCATTTTCATATCGGTGGGTTCACCGATTAAGCCAATGCGTGGTTTGACCTCGAAACTGTCCATCGCGTTGATTAGTTTCTTAACACCGACACAACCAATTTCCTCATCGTACGAAAATGCCAAATGAATCGGTGTCTTCAGTTTTAGATCAGTCATTTGTGGCACACCCGCCAGTGCGCAGGCGATGAAACCTTTCATATCACAGGCACCACGGCCATAAAAAGCATCATCGACTGATTTAATCTGGTAGGGGTCGCTATTCCAGTTCTGTCCACTGGTAGGCACAACATCGGTATGCCCTGACAGCATCACGCCGCCGATATCATCGGGACCAATCGTTGCGTATAGATTCGCGCAGCTATTGTCGTCATTCGGTATCAGTAAAGATTTGATTGAATAATCGTCAAGGTAATTGCGAATGTAGTCGATTAGTTCAAGATTGGATGTCGTGCTCGTCGTGTCAAAGCCAACTAACTTCGACAACAACTGTTTACTATTCATGGGTTGGGATGAAGGTCGCATCAAATATCTCCCGGTACGCCGTAAGAGGGCGCTACGTCAGGGTTAAATGCCCGCGTAATATAGTCGTCAATTTGGGGTTCATACACTGCCCAACCAGAGATCATTTTTGCAATCGGATCCTCATCCCAGTCGATACGTAATTCAGCAATAGGCCAGGACACATCGGCACCAATCAGCAATCCGGCAGAATGCAAAGGGCCAGCTTCACCACCCGCATCTACACCTGCTTTAAGTGCATCCAAGATGCGTTGGCCAAATGTTCCACTCGCTTGCTCGAAGCTTGCAATCATCGCGGCCGGAACATCTTCATTCGCGAGCAAGTTACCCGCTGCAACACAGTGCTTACCTTGCGCTGATGAAAAACAGCCGAGTACCTGGTCACCCGTAAATAGTCCGGTTTCTCCCTGGTTGTTAACCAATGCTAACTGACGATATTGAGCGTATGGCGCACTGATAACTGCAGCATTTACCGCATCGGCAGTCGTCACACCATCTTCTAACAATCCAAGCATGCGCTGACCCAGACGGGGGTCAGTTATATTCTGACTGAGCGCTATGCCGACATTGGGACGCCAGTGAAGACAGCGACTACTCACGCTAATACTGGACGAAGCAATAGCAGCAGCAAACTGACCTGTTTGTTGATCCCAAGCGGCGATGGATATGGTCATATTGAGCTTCCTCTTCTATTGGTTCTTGTCTGAAAAGAACTGCTTGCGATGTGTTGAGAACAAGCAATATGTAAATGCATATTTGAGTGTCTTCTGGTTGATGAAGAATAACATGCACGATATTAATGCCACCGCGGTTAGATGCGAAGTCATAGTTACGCCCTTCTTTGAATTCGAAGTGGTGTAACCAACCTGGACCAAGCCTTCTAACAATCGTGGAAAAAGAGCATTTTTAGAGATGCCTGATGTTATTAGGGTGCACGATAGGCTAGATAGGCCCTCTGCGTGGCTATATGACCCGCTATATGCTTGGCGTCATGCCAGAGACACCCCAAATGAAAGAGGAGGCACGACGTGATAGCCAGGGTAGCCCCAGGAAGTAGATGCCAGGCTCTGTCGACACACCACGCTGATGCTGTGGCTGACCTTTATCGTCGAAAGCATCGACTCTTAGCCAGTTATAATCAACCTTAAATCCGGTGGCCCAGATGATCGAGGTAACGCCAGCCTTGATCAGGTCTAGCTCGAGAATAGGGTTGGCCACACAGTCAGGGTCGGGGATAATATTACGTGCTTCAGGCTCCTGCGGAAAGTCGAGACCGTTACGGGCAATGTAGGCATCAGCCAAATCGAGTGACTCCAGATAGTGTTCATCACCGCGTTTGATATTGTCTTTAAGATCTGCCTGGAAGGTTACCTCACCAGCGTTGAATGATTTCGTCAAACCAACCAGTGTAATACCCTGATTGGCAAGACGCCGAAAGTCAATTGCCTGGCCGCCATAAGCACCGCTGACGGCAATGGTTACATGTTCCATGCCTGGTTTTATGGAGTCAGTATCCCATTCGCCAAGCACACCCAACCACCAGACGAAGTCGCGGCCACGATAAGTCCGTGGAGGTCGACCGTGTGAGCCAACCGATAAGTAAACTGTCTTACCCGCACGTTGTAACTCATCGGCAATTTGTACACCAGATGATCCGGCGCCAACCACCAAAAAACCGCCTTCGAGCAATTGGTCAGGATTGCGATAATCGGCCGAATGTATTTGCTTGATCCTTTCCTCATTCGGTGCAATTAGCGGAATAACAGGCACCTGAAAAGGTCCGGTCGCGGCGACCACGCGGTTCGCTTCAATGACACCATCGGATGTTTCAACGGTAAAATCAGGGCGGTTAATATTAGCGGTTACCTTTGTTACCTCTACGCAGGTTCGGATCGGTGCATTAAACTTTTTGGCATAGTCATTAAAATAATCTGCTACCCGCTCTTTTGTGGGGAAAGTATCTGGGTCAACATCGTCATATTCCATATTAGGAAAACGGTCATGCCAGGCTGGACCATTGGCAACCAGTGAATCCCAGCGCCCTGTGCGCCATTTCTCGGCGATACGATCGCGCTCCAGAACAAGGTGAGGCACGCCGAGGTTACTTAAGTGTTCACTCATAGCTACGCCAGCCTGACCGGCACCAACAACAAGGGTATCAATTTTCTCAACGGTCATTTCTGTATCCTTTTTAGGTGCGTCAATGTTTAACCTAGATTCCTGAGTTGGATCACGAAAGTCTGCACAATCTCTTGACGCACCTAGAAAACTTGATAAAAGTCTCATCACCAACAAGGTGACTACGCATTTTTCAAGCTTCCTATGCACATCAATATCTTGCACACCTTTTTCGCGCTCAACCGAGGATTCTAGGTTTAAGGCAGTGACAGTTAGATAAAATACTGGTTCAGCTTACGGGGAATGCTTGAATGGGTAAAATAATATTCATTGAATAATTGGATTTAAAAGCCGAATCAAAAGGGTGGGAAATATAAATTTACATGCGTCAGAGATCAGAGCAGACTATTTCAAATTAGCTACTCAACTTTAGAACGATCGAAATTTCGGTGGGGCAAAACGATGACGACTAACACTATAACGAAAGCAGTAACGCACAAGCGTATCCGTATGTTTAATACCAAGGATACCTATCCCAATCAATCGCTCGATAACGACTTGTGTCAGACTGTTGTGGCTGGCAACACGGTGTATGTCAGAGGACAGATTGGGAGTGATTTTGATGGCAATTTGATCGGGCTTGGTGATGCAGGCGCACAGGCTGAACAGGCGATGAAAAACGTTAAACAGTTACTCGAAGAGGCGGGCAGTGACCTAAGCCATATTGTTAAAACGACGACTTATATTACTGACCCGAGATATCGTGAGCCGGTTTATCAGGTGGTAGGCAAATGGTTGAAAGGTGTATTTCCTATTTCTACCGGCATTGTGGCCGCTGGTCTTGGGCAGCCAGAATGGTTAATGGAAATTGAT